>JBDLWK010000077.1:0-5175 GCA_039804335.1 Actinomycetota bacterium | reverse complement strand
TCAGAACTTCACACTGTGATGAGCTCGACTACACAGAACCTGCTCTTTCTAGGATTCTTTATCGCCTTTGCAATTAAGGCTCCACTCTGGCCGTTGCACACTTGGCTGCCAGATGCAGCTAAGGCTGGATCCCCAGGCACATCGGTTCTCCTGCTCGGTGTTCTCGATAAGGTCGGAACCTTCGGAATGATTCGCTTCTGCATCACCATCTTCCCTGATGCAAGTAAGACATTTACGCCGGTGATTATCGTGCTCTCAGTTATCTCAATTCTCTACGGTGCATTCCTTGCAATTGGTGCCCGCGATTTGAAGCGTTTGATTGCCTATACATCAATCTCTCACTTCGGCTTCATCACCATGGGAATCTTCGCGATGACAACTCAGGGTCACTCAGGTGCGACCCTCTATATGTTTAACCACGGCTTCTCAACTGCCGCCCTCTTTATCGTGGGTGGATGGATGATCGCTCGCCGAGGTTCATCAACTATCGCTGATTTTGGTGGCCTCCAGCGCGTTACTCCGGTAATGGCGTGGATGTTCTTCTTCGCTGGAATGTCATCGTTGGCACTTCCTGGGCTTTCAAGCTTCGTCTCTGAATTCTTGGTTCTCGTCGGCACATATACGCGCTACCCAGTAGCTGCCATTATCGCGACCTTCGGAATCGTCTTAGCGGCGCTCTATATCTTGATCCCGGTACAGCGTGCACTCCATGGTCCAACAACTCCAGGTAATGAGAACCTTCCTGATCTCAACCTCCGCGAGAAGATTGCGATCGCACCAGTTGTCGCAGTAATCATTGCCTTTGGATTCTATCCAGCACCGCTTCTCAACATTATTAATCCAGCAGCAGCTCAGGTTCTTGAGACTGCAGGATTTACCGATCCAGCTCCGACAGAGATTGCAGGTAAGTAAATGACATTTACATCTCCCGTGCTCGAATACACACTCCTAGCACCGATGCTAATCGTGCTTGGTGGCGCAATTGTCGGAGTCCTCATCGAGGCCTTCGCGCGTAGCAGCGTTCGTGCATCAGCACAGCTATTTGTATCTGTCACAGCAATTGTCATGGCATTTGCACAGCTAGTTCGAGTTCGTAAAGAAGGCTCAGTGACACCTGCGATGGCGACACTTACCTTTGATGGCGCCGGCGTCCTTCTACAAGGAACAGTTTTGATTATCGCTCTGATTTCAATCTTCCTGATTGCAGATCAAGATAACTTCACCGCTGCAGCAGCAGCAGTTCCTGGATCACTAGAAGAGCGCGAGGCACATCAAGCCCGCGTGCGCACGACTGAAGTCTTCCCGCTTACACTCTTTGCCGTAGCCGGAATGATGCTCTTCCCAGTCGCCACCGATTTGATCACCCTCTTCGTGGCGCTGGAAGTCCTCTCATTGCCGCTCTATTTGATGGCTGGTCTCTCGCGTTATCGCCGTATGGCATCACAGGAAGCGGCGCTCAAGTACTTCCTCTTGGGAGCCTTCTCATCAGCATTCTTCCTCTTCGGAGCTGCATTCCTCTATGGATATTCATCATCGCTGACATTTGCTGGAATTCAGGCAGCTGTCACAGGTGGAGCAGGAAACGATGTATTCCTGCTTATCGGTATTGCATTTGTCTCAGTCGGCCTTCTCTTTAAGGTCGGCGCATTCCCATTCCATGCTTGGTCTCCCGATGTTTACCAGGGTTCACCTACTGCAATCACTGCCTTTATGGCAGCAGCTACAAAGGTTGCAGCTTTCGGTGCGATCCTTCGTATCTTCTATGTTGCATTTGCTAACGCTGAATGGCAGTGGCGCCCAAGCCTGGTCGTGATTGCAATCGTGACCATGGTCTTTGGATCACTTGTCGCCATCGCGCAGAAAGATGTCAAGCGCATGCTCGCTTACTCATCTATCGCACATGCAGGATTCTTACTCTCTGGCGTAATTGCCTTGAGCAAGGAAGGTCTCGATGCAACGATCTTCTATCTTCTCGCATACGGCATCGCCACAGTGGGAGCATTTGCAATCGTGACCTTGATTCGCGACTCAGCTGGCGAGGTCACCGACCTCAATCGCTGGAGCGGTCTTGGAAAGCGCTCTCCACTCGTTGCTGGAACTTTCGCCTTCTTCCTACTTGCCTTCGCTGGAATTCCTATGACCTCTGGCTTCATCGGTAAGTTCTCAATCTTCTCTGCGGCCTACCAATCAGGCAGCCTCGCAATCTTGATCGCCGGTGTTCTCTCATCAGCAATCGCTGCCTTCTTCTATATCCGCGTCATCGTCTTGATGTTCTTTAAGGATCCAGTAGAAGATGGAACTAGCGTTGTGATTCCATCAGCTCTTACAACAATCACAATCACTCTCTCTGCAGTTGTCACACTGGTGCTCGGAGTCTTCCCAGCGCCGGTCATCAACTTCATTCAGACAACAGCAATCTTCCTCCGCTAATGGCCGCAAAACCCGCCGCTGGCTTAGGTATACCTGGCATGGCTCCTGCCCTCGAGGCCGAGCTCACAACAGGTATGGCAACGGTGGAGGCGCTCCTGCATAGCCATATTCAGGGCAAATATCCTTTGGTGGAAGAGACATCGCGCCACCTTGTGGCAGCGGGAGGCAAGCGGCTACGCCCCTTATTGACCCTGCTGGCATCGCATTACGGGGATAAGAACCGTAAGGGCATAATCGAATCAGCAGCTGTCTGCGAGCTCACCCATGTGGCAACTTTGTATCACGATGATGTGATGGATGAGGCTCCACTTCGTCGCGGGGTCGAAAGCGCCAATAACCGTTGGGGCAATACCGTCGCAATTCTTACCGGTGATTATCTCTTCGCTAAGGTCTCACTGCTTCTTGCAGATATTGGTCCAGAGGCAGTTCGTCTCCAAGCGTTGACCTTTGAGCGTTTAGTTATTGGCCAGATCATGGAGACGCAAGGTCCTAAGGCAGGCGATGATCCACTCGAGCATTACCTAGCAGTGGTTGCAGATAAGACTGGTTCGTTAATTTCGGCATCTGCTCGCTTTGGCGCAATGGTCTCTGGAGCACCAGATGAAATTAAGGAGACATTGACAATCTTCGGCGAGAAGATTGGCGTAGCTTTTCAATTGGTAGATGATGTTATCGATATCGCATCTGAATCTTTTGAATCCGGAAAGACTCCTGGCACCGATCTTCGTGAAGGTGTTCCAACTCTTGTGACACTTAATGTGATTGCGATGAATCGACCAGAAGATGCAGATTTGATCGCACTATTGAAGGCTCCGATTAAGGATGAAGCAACGGTGCAGGATGTGATTAAGACGCTGCGCGCACATCCAGCGCTCGAGCTTTCACGTCAACAAACTCTTCAATATGCGCAAGATGCTCGCAAGGCCCTTGGGCCGCTACCGGTAAATGATGTGACTGGTGCGCTCTACGCCCTATGCGATGCGATTATCGACCGCACGGCTTGATCTCACCAGATCAATTGCCAATGCAATCAGCGCACACCAGATAATTGCAAAGCCAGCCCAACGTGCGGAAGACATCTCTTCGTGACGAACCCAGACTCCAATTGAGAATTGGATCGTTGGCGTGATGTATTGAAGCAAGCCAATAACAGTGTATGGAAGGCGCGTTGTCGAGCCGTTAAATAACAACAAAGGAATTGCAGTAATTGCTCCAGCGCTAATCAGCAGGGCCGAGAGACCCCAATGGTGGCCAAATTGACCGGTGCCATTGCTCTGTAAAATCAAGAGAAATGTTGCGTAAGGAATAAAGCTGAGCATCGTCTCGATTGTCAGCCCCTCAAGTGCCCCTAAATCAAGGACTTTCTTGATGACTCCATAGCTACCCCAAGAGATTGCCAGAGCAAGTGCAATCCAGGGGAGTCGGCCATAATCAATCGTCAGGACCGCCACACCCACCGTTGCAATGCCGACAGCCACCCATTGGCCGATGCGCATCTTCTCTTTTAATAAAAGAACACCGAAGGCGATGATCACGAGTGGATTGATGTAATAGCCAAGCGATGCTTCGACAACGTGTCCAGCATTGGTCGCCCAGATATAGACAATCCAGTTGACTGAGATAAGTGCGGAGGTTGCGAGTAGTCCCAAGAAAATCTTCGGCTCTCGAATCCGAGAGATTGTCTTTCGAAGCTTCTTATGAAAAGCCAGAACAATCAGACAGAAAACCAAAGTCCAGATTGCCCGGTGAGCAACAATCTCATATGCGCTAGCAGGTTTGAGCAGGGGCCAATAAAGTGGAAAGAGCCCCCAGAGCAAGTAAGCGCTTAGCCCAAAGATCAAGCCAAGCGATCTCTCGCTGCGCTGCGCCATCAATTAACGGAAGTTAGTAAATTGAACTGCGAAGTCGAAGGGACCTTCTTTGATCTGTTGGATGGCATCTTGTAGATCATCACGGCTCTTTGAAGTCACGCGGAGTTCATCGCCTTGGATCTGGCTCTTAATGCTCTTTGGTCCCTCATCGCGCAGGAACTTTGCAATCTTCTTTGCATTCTCTGTTGAGATTCCCTCTTTAAGGGTACAGGCAATCTTGTAGATCTTTCCAGATAGTTGTGGCTCACCAGAATCGAGGTGCTTGAGTGAGACGCCGCGCTTGATCATCTTCTCTTTAACGACCTCAAGAGCTGCCTTGGCGCGCTCTTCTGTGCCAGCCTCAATCTTGATTGTCTCGCCAGAAAGTTCAACTGTTGTTCCGGTGTTCTTAAAATCAAAACGGGTATCAATTTCACGAATTGCCTGATTGATTGCGTTATCGAGCTCCATCCGGTCGATCTTTGAAACTACGTCAAAACTTGCATCAGCCATTACATGTTCGACCCTGGCGGGTTGCCCGAGCGGCCAATGGGAGGGGACTGTAAATCCCCCGGCTCTGCCTTCGAAGGTTCAAATCCTTCACCCGCCACCATCACCAAGGAGCTAGCCAGAAATGGCTGGCTCTTTTCTTTGGCTCAACTCATCTACAAAGTCGCTCTCGATAAGTACTCTTTCCGCTATGAACCACGATGAGGCATTTTCAGGCAAAATCTCTGCACTACGCGCTTTGATGATTAGCAAAGAGTTGGGGGCGCTGGTATTACGGAGAAACCCAAATCTCGCTTGGGTCATCAGTGGTCGCGCACATGTACCTACAACCATTGATGCAGCTTGCTTTGATCTCGTCATCACAGAAGATTCGGTTTTCGCAGTT
>JBDLWK010000076.1:0-5088 GCA_039804335.1 Actinomycetota bacterium | reverse complement strand
ACTTTACCCATCAATGGAATATCTCCACCAACAAGAGTTGTTAAGCGCTTCGCAGTTTCTTCTCCGCCGCCGCTACCAAATAGCGCCATCTCTTCTCCGCAATTGGCGCAAGTATTAGCTGACATATTTTCAATGACACCGATAACACGTTGATGAATCTGATGTGCGATACGTCCGGCACGCTCTGCAACTTCTGCTGCAGCAATCTGTGGCGTTGTAACGACGAGAATTTCAGAGGTCGGAATGAGTTGGCCGAGAGAGATGGCAAGGTCACCGGTCCCAGGTGGGAGATCGATAAAGAGAATGTCGAGATCGCCCCAATATGCATCAGAGAGCAACTGCTCGAGGACGCGGTGAAGAAGTGGTCCGCGATATGCGATCGCATCAGAGCGCTCGGGCTTAAACATCTCCATCGAAACTACTTTGACGCCATATGCCTCAAGTGGAATAAACATCTGATCAATCGCAGTCGGGCGTTGACCAATTAATCCCATCAGGCGTGGAATTGAGTGTCCATAAACATCAGCATCAAGGATTCCGACTCGGAGCCCTTTCTGCGCCGATGCCACGGCAAGATTTGCTGTCAGTGATGACTTCCCGACTCCACCCTTACCGGAAGCTACGCCGATGACGCGGGTGAGTGAATCTTTCTGAGCAAATGAGATAAAGGCTTCGCGACCATTGCGAAGTAACTTTTTGATATTTGCGCGCTGCTCTTCATTCATGACGCCAAAATCGATTGTTACCTTTTTTACGCCTTCAACTGCGAGGACTGCCTTCTCAATATCTGCAGTGAGGCGATCGCGCATTGGGCAGCCAGAGATAGTGAGAAGAATTCTTAATTCAACACTGTCGCCGTTGCGTTGGATGGACTCCACCATTCCAAGCTCAGTGATCGAGCGATGAAGCTCGGGATCATTTACCTTGGAGAGGGCGTCGAAGATTGGGTTGTTATCGCTCATAGAAGATCTGGATCGATCTTATTTTCAGGGCGTACCTTTGGCTTTGCAGGACCATCATCAAGAGCGGCATCAATCTGCTTCTTCACAAATGTCTTTGGGTTGAGGTCGGCAGGCTTGAGATCTTCAAAGCCAGGGCCAAGATTCTCTTTCAGCTCATTAGTCGCAGATGTTGCAAGGCCACGAACCTTCTTAACGACCTTTGCCGCTTCAACGGCGAATTGTGGAAGCTTCTCTGGGCCAACGAGAATCATCGCAATAATTGCGAGACCAACAATCTCACCTGCGCCGAAGTCGAAGAACATGCCTGAACCTTATCGCTCTACTTGCCGGCTGTCAGGATAAGAGTTGCTTGGTAGCTCTTTCCGCCGCGGATATATTTCACAATGACAGAGTCACCAATATCTCGCGAACGTACCGCCACAATTAACTCTTCTGGGCTGGTGATAACACGGCCATCGAAATCAGTGATCAGATCTCCTGGCTTCAGCCCTGCCTTTGCAGCTGGTCCTCCCGGCAAGATAGCGCCGCTCTTATCTGAGATAAGAGCTCCCTTGCCTTGAGCGCTCATATCAACGGAGACGCCGATGACTGGGTATGTGGCTTTTCCATTCTTAATGAGCTGCTCGGCTGTCTTGCGTGCCTGATTAATAGGGATAGCAAAACCAAGACCGATCGATCCCGTCTGGCCACTAAATGAAGATCCAAGGGTTGCTATCGCTGAGTTGACGCCGATAACTGCGCCAGTCGAGTCAACGAGTGGACCTCCAGAATTTCCTGGATTGATTGCCGCATCAGTTTGGAGGGCATTGATAAATGAGTTCTGCTCTGCGGATTCACCAGCTGTTACCGCGCGATCCTTTGCACTAATAATGCCGAGGGTCACTGTTCCTTGCAGTCCGAGTGGAGAACCAATCGCGAGAACGGCATCGCCGACCGCAACTTTATCGCTATCTCCAAATTGGAGCGCTGGCAGATTTCGGTTAGCGACGCGAAGAACAGCGAGATCATATGAGGCATCGCGTCCTACAACAGATGCTTCGTAAGAAGTTCCATCTTGAAGCCGGACGGTGATTTTTCCTCCGCTAGTGACAGCCGATGCAATCACATGATTATTGGTAAGGATGTAGCCATCGCTAGAGATAATAAATCCAGAACCGCCTGCTCCGCCATCTTCATCCTTTGCTTCGATTGAGACGACAGAGGGAAGAACTCGCTTTGCGATACCGGCAACTGAATTGGCTGGGCGTTCGATTGTTGAATTCGATTGCACTAATCGCGTGGAGTATCCAAAGAGTGAGCCACTTGAAGAGGCACCAAATGCGCCAGCAATCACGCCGACAACAACAGCGAGGATAATTGCGCTGCGAAGTGAGATTGATTTACCGCTCTGGTGAGGCGCGCTCCACCATGGGCCTTGGCTACCAAAGTTGCTCATATGAGAAGTTTCCTACAATTTGGTAGCGAGTAACAAACCATCGCCCAACGGAATCAGTGATGTCGACCAAACCTCTGAGTCAGCTTTCAGCGCTTTCCCAGCTTCACGCAAGGCGACCGTCTTTGGATCACGTTGGGCGGGATCTGAGACTTTTCCGCCACCGAAGAAGTTATCGATTACAAAGACTCCCCCGCTACGCAAGATTCGCTGCGCTTCTGAGATTGCGTAGGTTAGATCTTCTGGATTGTGGCGGTAGATAACAAGGTCATAAGCGCGATCAGTCAGCTTGGTCATTACCTCCATCACTGGATTTGTGATCAAGCGAAAACGTGACGGTGCAATCTCTGCATCTGCAAAAGCGAGCTTTGCAATCGAGCTATGTTCCATCTCATCATCGATCGATGTCAGCGTTCCAGATTTCAACATTCCATCGAGAAGCCAAAGTGAACCGACGCCAGAGCCTGTTCCGACCTCGACAACTGATTGCGCCTTTAATAGCTGGGCGAGAAATGAGAGATATGCGCCAGCGCCCTGGGTGAGATCGTGGGTGCCAATTTCAACGCCTCGTGCTCGAGCTGCGAGCTTATTCGCATCCTCAGCAATAAAGCCCTCTGCATAGGAGTGCGGATCTGTAATCATGAGAGTGACAATATCCAATCAACGAGCAAACGGACGCCATATCCGGTACCGCCTTTAGGATTTTCTCCAGAATCAGATTCGCTTCGCGCTGTTCCGGCAATATCGAGGTGAACCCACTTACGGTCTCCAACAAAGTGCTCGAGATAGAGCGCAGCAGTCACAGAGCCAGCAGAGTAATCGAACTTATCTGCTGCATGGTTGAGATCAGCGAGATCGCTCTCGAGCGAATCTGCATAGTCATCTACCAACGGCATATGCCAGACGCGTTCGCCAGATGTCTCACCGATAGCTGCCAGAGAAGCAGCTAACTTATTGTCGCGGGTATACATCGCTGCATATTGACGCCCAAGACCGAGAGTTGCCGCACCAGTCAAGGTTGCGATATCAACTAAGTAATCAGGGTCAAGATTCTTATCGGCATAGGCAAGGCCATCTGCTAGAACTAATCGACCCTCTGCATCAGTGTTGATAATCTCAACAGTTGTTCCACCATATTGAGTGATGACATCTGATGGACGTTGCGATGTTCCAGAGAGTGCATTTTCGGCCAACATCATGAGAACTGTGACACGAATATTTGGCTGAAGATCAGCTATCGCAGAGATTGCTCCGAGAGCAGCTGCAGATCCAGCCATATCGCTCTTCATTGGAACCATCATGTCGTAAGGACGCTTCAGTGAAACGCCACCGGTGTCATACGTGATTCCCTTACCAACGATGACGATATGTGGAAGAGCAGATGCGCCCTTAACTTTTGATTTCGCAATCTTCTTTGGGACATATGAAAGTTCGACAAAACGTGGACCTGGATTGGGAGATGACATGCCTACGGCAACTAAGCCGCCGAATTGCGCAATCTCTTTCCCTGCCAATACTCGGATTGATAAGCCTTTGCTATCGGCAACGTTCTTCGCCTGCTGAGCCATCCATTGTGGATTCTTGATATTTGATGGAGTGTGAATCAAGTCGCGAGTAAGAACGAGCGCCTCTGCAACCGCATTGGCTTCAGCGAGCGCATCAACTTCATTTGTTGCGATGGTAAAAGTTGGAATCTCAGCTGGAGCAGTCGTCTTTAAGTTCCAGGTATAGGCACCGAGCACGATTGAAATCGCATGTGCCTTCACCTCTGTCTTCTTCGCTGGAAGGAGTGAGATGAGATTGACAGCCTTGCCGCGAACTTTGCGCCCTAGCGCGGCACCTGCTGCTCGGAAGTCCTTTAACGATTGATCACCGAGGCCAACGAGATAGATGCGATCCATCTCGGTATCGCCATGGAGAACTGGGATCTCAAAGAGTTCTCCAGCTTTGCCAGTTGGTGAGAAGAAAGTGACCTCATCGACGAGGTTGATTTCAAAGAGTTTTTCGAGGGAAGAGAGAAGAGAACTCTTTCCATTAAATGAAATCTCTCCCTCTGCGCTCTTGATAAAGCCGAGCGCGAGAAGATCGCCGCCGAGAAGTGAATCTAAATCTGGGCTGACTGCCTGAAGAATTTTTCTATGCCCTTACTTCTTGATGAGGGCTACTGCGGCTTCAAGAGCTGCGCTGAGGTTATTGGCCTCCTGCGGGTTCATCTCGACTACAAGGCGTCCTCCGCCTTCAAGAGGAATACGCATCACAAGGGAGCGAGCTTCCTTGGTTACTTCCATTGGGCCATCACCAGTGCGGGGTTTCATTGCTGCCATGGGTTAAGTATCCCGCATCGCACCCCACTAATGGAAATCGGCTGCGCGCTCAGTTAGAGCCCTAATTGCGCTGCTATTCGCCGTTTACCCGAGTCGATGACCGCCACAACCGAGCGTTCAGGCACTGATAGGAGGGATGCGATTTCGGGCGCGCTCTTGCCCTTGAGGTAATGGAGGGTCAAGATAAAACGTTCCTCCTCAGGCAGAGCGGCAAGCATCTCTGCAATCGTCTGAGGGGAGCTCATAGGGATAGAGATTACTCCAGAAGGCGTGCAAAACGGGCGAGAGAAATCTTTACTCCCAGCCAAATGAAGGGCTTTGCGAGGATAAAGATGAGCCAAGGAGCGCGGATCTCCTCTGACCAGTGGAA
>JBDLWK010000075.1:0-5110 GCA_039804335.1 Actinomycetota bacterium | reverse complement strand
TCCTTGTGCCAGAAGAGAGATAATCGATCGCTGGCGTGATGTCAGTTCATAGTAAGGATTGAGATCAGCATCGCTCGCTTCTGATGCCGCAGGGAAGAAATCTTCCCAATTACCCTTACCAACAGCAGTATCTCTTAGAATCCTTGCATAATCAGCGCTAGCCATCTCGCCGCTCTTTTCGAAGAACGACCACCCATTGCGCATTGCAGGTGGTACGCGATTGACCATTTTGCGGACATTAAACTGGGAATAGATGACAACACCGATATATTCGTTGATCTCACGGAGAGCGATTCCAAGCTCAATACCGTTAAGTCCATCTGTATCTAGGCCGAAGTCAATCAGAGCAACATCGGCCTTCTTTGCCACCGAACGATCTAACGCTGATATCCCGTCTGCATATGTGCCTATTAGTTCAATTCCAGGTTGATCCTTGAGTGACTCCTGCAGGAATTGACGCAGAGCTGAGTCATTTTCGACATAGATAACTCGCGTTGAATTCATGGCTAATGATGTCACGGGTAGCGGATTGGTACGGGGAGTGCTGTCACAAGTGTTACCTAGAATCTGAAGAAATATCATTCTTTTTAATCGCTAAATGCATTTTGTGACACTTTCCCGAATGAGATTCTGAGAAAAATACTCTTTGCCCATGCGCCATTTCTCTTCAATCGGTATCAGAGCTGCATCGCGCTCCATGGTCTTCGTACTTTTGGGATCACTTCTCTATTCAGTGTTTGGCCCTTTGAGTGCGACACCAGCGAGTGCGGCACCACCTGCGAGTACATCTGTGGCAGGGAATATCACCTCCGGCGGTCTTCAATACATGGATGCCCAATACGAGCTTGCCAACCCATTGCAAACTGGCAATTTCACACTCCAAATGTGGATGCGCTTTGATGGCGAATCTTTTCCCGGTGCGAACAATACAAATTACATCATGGGCGGAAAGCAGTGCAATGACTTTGGCATACACTTCAATTGGAATGAAACTCAAGGCCAAGTAACACGATCCCAATGGGTTTTAGACCGTACATGTTATGCGCAATATACCTTTTATTGTGATGCACTGACCATACAAAATTGGTTCGGCGTCGTGGCCCAGGTGAGTTCTAGCGGTGGACAAACTATGTGGCTAAATGGCAGACAGTGCACAACAGACTTTGCTGGAACAGCAGGTTCAACACATCCATATTATGGATATCAACAACCTGATTACTTTGGCGGAGCTGGTGGAAACAAGTTAAAGAATTGGTCGGTGTCGAATGTACGGTGGCAGACATATGCTCAGTACAACGTTGCATCATCGACAATCGCCCCGGATGCTTTTCCATTGGCTCAAACTGCCCAGACCGCCTTTCTGCTGAATTCCAACGTACCCAGTAATACGACAGATGCAACCGGCTATGTTCCGATTTCTAAGGTCATTGGTGGATCAGGCGGAGCTAATATCAATGCTGCTCCTGTGATTCTGAGCCCGCAGACCATCAACCTTTCGAGCACGAGTAATGCCTTGAGATTTAATGAAACAGCCACTCTCACGGCATCCGGATATTCCGGTACTGGGAATGTCACTTATGCCGTGGCATCGGGATCCTGCACGATTAGTGGACGAGTTGTCACAGCGACAGGAGCATCTGGAAGTTGTACTGTCTCGGCAACAATTGCGGCTGATTCAACATATGCCTCGGATACGAAGTCACTTTCAATTTCATTGAGTAAGGCGAATCAATCTGCCATGACTGCTTCCCAGGTGACTTCTGCCGCTGCCTGGAGCGGTACTTCATACACAGCTACTCCAACATTCTCTGCCAATGGCGGCTCTGGAACTGGTTCATACACATATTCGGTTGCAAATGGGACGGCAACGGGTTGTGCGCTGAGTAATTCGACTTCTACGGCAACTTTGACATCTTCAACTTCGGGCACTTGCATAATCACGGCTACAAAAGCAGCAGACACGAATTTTAATTCTGCTACTGCTCAACTAACTTTCACTTTCACCAAGGCATCCACAACAACTACTTTAGTTTCATCTCACAGCTCTGCAATCTACGGAGTTACGATTTATGAGACAGCCACAGTTACTCCATCGAATGCAACTGGAACGGTCTCATTTGCAATTAGTGGAACAGTAATTACTGGTTGTAATTCAGTTGCGATATCAACCGGGGTCGCAGTCTGTTCAACATGGAAACCGTACGTGGGAACATATGGTCCGATTACAGCCACTTACTCGGGAGGCTCGAATTATCTAACGTCCACCTCCAGTGAAGTCGTCTCATTGGAAGTCACCAAAAAATCACTTTTTGTGACACCTGATAGTAAGACAGTGACGGTTGGAGGAGCCGTACCGACCTACAGCTTCACTTATCAAGGTTTTGTGAACAATGAGAATGCTTCAAGCTCATCATTTACGACAGGGCTTACTGCACCAGTTTGTACAAACGCAGATTATTCATCTGCCACCAGCGCTTCCGCTTCTCCGCTGGTTATCTCGTGTAGCGGTGGAGTTGCTACGAACTACTCATTTGAGACTTCTTCGACTGCAAGCCTGACAATTTCCAAGGCGGCCACGAGCCTGTCGCTGGGATTGGCGAGTGCAACTCCTATTTATGGCGTAATTGACACGATTACTGCCACAGCATCAGTACCAGGAATCGTTACGTTCAAAAGTGGCGGCCAGAATATCGTTGGGTGCGAAAGTGTGGCGACCTCAGGCTCATCTCCCATCACCGCGCAATGCCCATGGATCCCTCGCGGGGTAGCATCACAATCTCTAAGCGCGGACCTAGCGCCCACCAATGCGGTTGATTTCTCAGGTGTAACAGCTGCAACTTTAACTCCAACATCAGTGCGACAGGCGCTCACAGTCACTCCCAATTCTGGGCAATCAAAGATTTACGGGACAAACAACCCGACAATCACCTACCAAATAACTTCAGGTTTCCTCGTCGGATCTGATGTTCTCGCGGGATCACTTACATATACAGGTAGCAATGTAGGTAGCTACACAATCGAAATCGGAACACTGGCAAACGCTAATTACATAATTACCTTGTCTCCAGTGACATTCTCTATCACCCAGGCAACTCAAACAGCGGTGAGCCTCTCCTCGATTAGTGCGGCATACAACCCAAGCAATAAGACAGTCTCGCTTACCGGGTCTGGCGGCACTGGCACAGGAAATTATCAATATGCCCTAGATGCATCAAATACGACGCCAGGCTGTTCAGTCAGCGGCTCCATGCTCACTTATACAACGGCAGGAACATGCGTGGTCGCGGTCACTCGATCTTTAGACACTAACTATCTAGCTCGGACTGATGTTGTTTCCTTCTCAATTGGACTTGCAAGCCAGACAATTACATTCGGCTCGCTTTCCGCGAAGAACTATTCATCGGAGACCTTCACCGTAAGTGCTACCTCTTCAGCATCTCTGACCGTTGTCTTCACATCTGTCTCGCAATTGGTCTGTACGACATCAGGAACATCAGGCAGCATCATCACCCTTTTAGGTGTTGGAACTTGCGTGATCAACGCGAATCAGATTGGTGATTCAAATATCGCCGCTGCAAGTCAGGTCTCGCAGAACTTTACGGTCAATCCCCGTCCGATCACAGTGACTGCAGATGCAAAGACGAAAGTCTTTGGAGCCGCTGATCCGATCTTTACTTACACGATCACCACAGGCTCGCTCGTATTGGGTGATGAAATCACTGGAACACTCACGAGAGTTACAGGTACGGATGTGGGGGATTATCAGATTCAGCAAGGAACGTTGACCACTGTCAACAATCCCAAGTATGCAATTACATTTGTATCGGCAGATTTAAGCATTACTCGGGCGACGCCGGCTCTGGTTCTCACCTATCCAAACTCCAATGTCGCAATCTTGCGCCCAGGAGCCGCTGACACACCAACAGTTACCACCAGCTCAAGTTCAGGCGCACTTACTTTTGCCACAACTGCAGCAAGTTCGATCTGTACAGTCGACGCGACAACAGGTGTGATTTCACTCTTTGGGGCTGGTAGCTGCCCAGTTGCAATGACTACTGCAATCACAACAAACTTCATTCAGTTCACAGAGACAACTTCAGTGACAGTTGCGCTCTTGAGTACATCCCTAGTTGGTATTGACCAGAGCGATTTAGTCAGCATGGGCCAGCCATTCTTTGCCCATGCCAGCGTTGATCAGGCTTACTCGTTTAGCAGTGGCAGTAATGGTGCCTCTGTTGCAATTCCAGCAGGTGCTCTTGACCCACTTGTTCCAATCTCAATTCATCTTCTCACTGATTCAGCCGACCAGCGCACGCTCATTGGTGGCACCGGCACATCAGTGCTTTCAGTTGTGGTCTCCTGGGTTGCATCTGATGGCTCTGTTCCAAGCACCAATACCGGCAAAGCCATCTCAGTGACCCTGACAAATCCGGCTATTAGAAGTGGCGCAAAGGTTTACAGCATCATCGGAAATCAGAGCAGACTTCTTGGAACTGCCGTAGCTGATGGATCGGTCACGACTCTCATCACTGAAGATCCAGTCTTAATGGTTATTAACCCTGAAGTAATTGCAACTCCAGTTTTTGTGAGTGTGCCAACACCAGTTGATAACTCTGCAGCACTTGCTGCGGCGAAGGAACTTGCAGATAAGAAGGCTGCCGAAGAAGCAGCTGCGGTAGCGCTTAAGGCGGCGCAGGAGAAGATGGCCGCAGATGCCAAGGCGCTTGCAGAGGCGAAAGCGCTAGCTGATGCAGCTGCCCTTAAGGCTGCTCAAGATGCAGCCGAAGCTTCAGCGAAAGAAGCTGCAGTATTGCAGGCTGCTAAGGATGCTGAGATTGCAGCAGCAAATGCCGCAAAGGCGATTAAGCCAGCGGTGACTCTTTACTCACTTTCTTCGACTTTGAAGTTAAGTACCTATGACAGCGCCTACCTCACCAAGTATGTGAAGTCGCTGAAGAACGGTGCTTCTGTTACTTGTATTGGTTATACCTATGGAAAGAGCCCCGCATCTAAAGCTTCTCAAGCACTTGCAAAGCGCCAGGCGACAGCGGTATGCGCTCAGATGAAGACGGTGAATAAATCACTGAAGACCTCAATCGTGATCTACCCA
>JBDLWK010000074.1:0-5137 GCA_039804335.1 Actinomycetota bacterium | reverse complement strand
GTTCTCATTCCAGCAGAGGTCGCACGTATTAGCCGATGGGCAACAGAGACCTTGTATCCAACCTTGACAATTTTGATTGATGTTCCGGCAGTGATTGGTCTTGGTCGTTTAACTTCAATGGATCGACTTGAGGCAGAACCAGTTGAGTTCCACGAGCGAGTGCGTCAAGAGTTCCTGCAACTTGCAATGCTTGATCCTGAGCGTTACTTAGTTATTGATGGAACCGCGAGCGTGCAAGATATTCACGAAGCGATCATCGCTCGCGTTGCAGAGCTACCTGCCCTGAAGCGCAATGCCGAGAACCCACATAGCCGAAACATTTTGCGCCCCATCATCGCGGCATCACATGCGGTAGGTCGCGCGACAAAGGGTGCGACGAAGGCCGCCAAGAGCACGGCAGCCAAGGCTGCATCCAAGGCGAAAAAGCCGGTAAAGAAGAAGTAATGGCTACGGTCTACGAGAACTTGGTCGGCCAAGAGCACATCACCACGATTCTCCAGGGGGCCGTTGCCGCATCTCGCACCGGGGTGGAGACACAAGAGATGACCCACGCCTGGCTCTTTACGGGACCTCCCGGAAGCGGGCGATCATCGGCTGCAGTTGCCTTTGCCCAGGCTCTTATCTGCCCCGATCAGGGCTGTGGAGCGTGTAATGAGTGCCAGAGCGCCAAGAACGGCAGCCATCCCGACGTTGAAATCATCCGCACCGAGGGGCTCTCGATCAAGGTCGAAGAGGTCCGAGAGCTGCTGACCCGAGTCGCCTGGGCGCCATCAATGGGCGGCTGGCGAGTAGTCGTTATGGAAGATGCGGACCGCCTGACCGAATCTGCCGCCAATGCGATGCTCAAGGCGATTGAAGAGCCAGGGACCCGCACCGTCTGGTTGTTATGCGCACCAACGCTGCACGATGTCTTGCCCACAATTCGTTCGCGCTGTCGCCATATTCAACTGCACACACCCGGTGATGCTGCCGTTGCACAAGTTCTGATCAATCGCGATGGCATCTCACCTGCGATGGCGCAATTTGCAGCGCGCGTAAGCCAAGGACATATCGGGCGAGCCAAGTATTTGGCGCTCAATGAAAGTGTGCGCAGTACCAGAACTACCATTATGAATTTACCGCTGCAACTTAACTCACTTGCTGCAGCATTTAAAGCAGCACAAACTCTTGTTGATCTTGCAACCAACCAAGCCAATGAATCAGCAGGCGCTCGCGATGAGAGAGAGATTGCGGCGCTACAAGAAGCATATGGCAAAGGTGCAACTGGTCGAGGCATGGCATCAGGTGCTGCAAAGGCAGTGAAGGAACTCGAGAAGGAACAGAAATCTCGCGCGACTCGAATGGTGCGCGATTCGATTGATGGTGCACTTCTTGATATCGCAACTTTCTATCGCGATGTGATGATGGTCCAATCCGGTAGCGTTGAAGCAATTATCAATACCGATATGGCAGATGCAATTCATGCATATGCGGCCAAGCATCCAAAGCACACGACTGTCGACAAGATGAGCGCCATCATGGATGCGCGCATCAGCCTTTCATATAACGCAGCACCGCTGTTAACCTGCGAAGCGTTGATGTGTCGATTGGCTAAGGCTTAGATGAGCAACAAGGTAAAGCTCTTCGGTATTGCAGCAGTTATTGGTGCCCTTGTGCTTTCTATGGTGGGTTACACCGCAACACATCAAGCTTTCTACAACAATCTCGATGATTACTATAAGCAAGAGCTGAAGTGGAGCACTTGTTACGACAACTTTGAATGCGCCGAACTTGCAGTTCCGATTGACTACGAGAAGATCAGTACCGGCACATTTAAGATCTCAGTTCTGCGCTATGCCGCACAGGACCCCGATCGCCGCATCGGCAGCTTGGTCATAAACCCAGGCGGGCCAGGGGCTTCAGGGGTGGATTACGCCTATAACGCCGAATATATCTTCGATCCAGACCTTACCGACCGCTTCGATATTGTGGGCTTTGATCCACGAGGCGTTGCTCGCTCTGCACCGATTACCTGTTTCAACGATGCAGAGACCGATGCCAATTATGCATCCGATTCAAAGCCCGACAATGAGGCAGAGTTTCAATTAGCAATCGCTGAGACAAAGAAGTTTGTTCAGAAGTGTCTTAATAAGAATGAACATCTAACATCTTTTAGTACTGCAAATGCTGCGCGCGATATGGATATCTTACGTGAAGCGTTAGGCGAGAAGAAGCTCAATTACATGGGCAAGTCATATGGCACCTATATGGGCGCTCTCTATGCATCGCTCTTTCCCAACAATATCGGTCGCGTAGTTCTTGATGGCGCAGTAGATCCAACAATCTCTAGCTTCGAACAGACTAAGACGCAAGCAGTTGGTTTTGATAACGCTCTTCAAGCATTTATTGCAGATTGCATTAAGCGCACAACATGCCCACTGCCACGCAGTCAAAGCGCTGCAATAGAGAAGTTACTTTCCATCTGGCAATCAGCTGCAACAAAACCACTGCCAGTTAAAGATAAAGATGAGAAGCGCACCGTTGGTGAATCACTTCTCGTTCTCGGCACTGCATCTGCGCTCTATGACAGTTATGAAGGTTGGCCAGAGCTTCGGATGGCAATCGGTGAAGCGGTCAAGGGTTATGCAGATACCTTTCTAGAACTTGCCGATATGTATTCAGGTCGCCAAGAAGATGGCACCTATGCCAGCAATGAATTTGATTCCGGTGCAATTATCGATTGCCTCGATTTCGGCGATGATCGCTCTGTTCGCCAGCTACAGCGTGACGCTGTTGCGATTGCGGCAGCAGCCCCAGTCTTCGGTCCTTACATCGCACTCAGCGGGCTGACCTGTAAGTACTTCACGACTCCAGCACCGGTGCAGGTTGCAAAGACCAAGACGAACGCCACCATCTTGATTATCGGCACCACTGGCGACCCAGCGACGCCCTATGCGTGGGCTAAGGGCCTTGCGCGCTTGCTGCCTAATTCGCAGCTCCTGACCTATGTCGGCGATGGCCACACAGCCCAAGGGAGAGGCAACGCCTGTATTGATGAGGCAGTTGATGCTTTCTACCTCAAGGGCACCTTGCCCGCCAAAGAGCTTCGCTGCACCGAGTAGCAACCTTCAACGACCACTTCATAGTGGTAATTGGCACCCCCGCTAGTGGTGAATAATTTCCCTATGCGTTTAGACCATGTTTCTTATGTGACTTCCCATGATCAGCTTGCAGATACTGTGCAGCGCCTCGGTTCGCGCCTTGGTTCAACATTTGTTGATGGAGGAATCCACCCACGCTTTGGAACACGTAACTTCACAGCGTCTTTGAAGAACGGTCAATACATCGAAGTTGTCTGCCCGCTAGATCACCCATCAACAGAGTCAACTCCGTGGGGTAAAGCTGTTTCAACAATGGCTAACGAAGGCGGCGGATGGTTTACCTGGGTCTTTGCAACAAAGGATCTTGCACCAATCGAGCAGAAGTTCGGTCGCGATGCAGTAGAGGGTCACCGCACACGCCCAGCTGGCTCTGACCTTAAGTGGAAGCAGATTGGCGTTAAGGAGATTACACAAGAGCGCGAGCTTCCATTCTTTATCCAGTGGCTCACATCAGATCACCCATCACAAGATGGCGCACCACAATCAGAGATCGAGAAGATTGTTATTGCAGATAAGGATCAGCTTGCAGATTCTTGGTTTAAGGAAGAGATCCTTGCTGCCCTTGGTGATATCGCAATCGAGTGGGTTGATCCATCAACAAATGATGACCGCTCAGGGATTGTTGCAGTGCACCTTTCAACACCTAATGGTGTTGTAGTTCTCGACTAGAGTCGCGCTCGCGCTTACAGTTTTCTAGTCTTGGTTTCGCGAGGGGATTGTTGCGCCTCGGGACCGGGTTCGACCACCCAACCATATTCCCTAAGTGCTGCTACGGCGATTAAAGGTGAATCACTTATTGCGGCCTTAAGCTGCTTATTACGCCATTGAACCCTTCCTGTTTCCAAAGCGTGTCGCGATGTGGCTTTAACCTCAAGTCCAAATTCATGAATGCAAAATTGAAGTACATCTTCAACACATGGGCGAAAGCGCTCGCCACCTAGTGGGAAATGGATACTTGAAAGAACTGGCATTGCGCCTCTTTTCTTTCGCTCGCGAGGTTTTGCACCATTTCCTTGAATCATCAACCAAGCAATTTCATCTCGATGGGCATGCACATGTAAGTACGCGGAAGGATTTTCGCCTTTCTTGTGTTTATCAAAGTCATACCTAAAAAGAGGGTTTCTTGTTCCGTCCAACCGCAATTCAATTGATGATTCTTGCACTGCAAGAAAATTGAATTCACTAGACCATTGACATTCAAACTCAATGTCGAACAGAACTTTTGGAATGCCCCTACGGCCGATTAATGAGACTGAAATTGGTTCAACAATTTGTTCACCATCTCTATCGATGCATGAATTTATACTCACGCGTCCACTCTTGCTATCGGCGATGGCTCTAAATTGAGGCTGCCTACCCTTGAAGGTTTTCTTCAATAGATCATTCAATTCTCGAGCGAAATCTTCGGCTTGAGCCTGTAAGTTTGAATCCACTTACTTTCCTAATACAACCCATCTCAATGATTTAACAGTTTTATAAGTTGCAAGATTTGCATCATTTAAAGTGAAAGCCTCAGCCTCGTCTTTCAATTGCTCCCAAGTCATACCGGTCTTTAGAAGCAATTCCTCAATCTTAAGATTGAGCTCTTCTCTGGTCGCAGATTTAAATATAGGTGCTGTAGTCATATTGCCCTCCTTTATCTGAACTTAACTCAAGGATACGACAAATCTACGGTCTTGAGATATGTAACTTTTAAAATTAGACAAACTACTTTCCGTACCTTTGACCCCCGCCCCCTCAGGCTTTAGACTAAATAAGTACGCCCTGGACGAAACCGATAGGTTGCCGCTCCAGGGCAATTACATTTGCCCGCCCCCGCGATAGACTCACCACATGACAACCCCGCAGACCCAGACATGGCTTCTCACAGGTGGCGCCGGCTATATCGGCTCTCACGTTGCAGATGCATTTCTCGCCAGCGGTAAAGATGTTGTCATCTATGACTCGCTCTATCAGGGCCTTGAGTCACGGATCGAATACCTTCGCAAGAAGTACAA
>JBDLWK010000073.1:0-5297 GCA_039804335.1 Actinomycetota bacterium | reverse complement strand
AAGCGTGTACGCAATCGTAAAAGCTGGCGGTCGCCAGGAGAAGGTAACAGTTGGCGAGACCATCACTGTTGACCGTATTGATGCCAAGGTTGGCGCATCAGTTAACTTTCCTACGCTACTTGTCGTAGATGGCGCTAACGTCACTACAGATCCAAAGGTTCTCTCAGGCGTAACAGTCACTGGCGAGATTCTTGAAGAGACAAAGGGTCCAAAGATCGACATCCTTCGTTACAAGAACAAGACAGGTCACCGTCGCCGTCAAGGTTTCCGTGCTCAGCACACACTAGTAAAGATCACCGCTATCAGCGGTGCTAAGTAATCGCGAAGGTTAAGGAGCAGATAAATGGCAAGTAAGAAGGGTGTCTCCTCGACACGTAACGGTCGCGATTCAAATCCACAGTACCTTGGTATCAAGCGCTTCGGTGGACAGCTAGTTAACTCAGGCGAGATCCTCGTACGCCAGCGTGGAACACACTTCCACCCAGGTGCAAACGTTGGCCGCGGTAAGGATGACACTCTCTTCGCACTCGCAGCTGGATCTGTTGAGTTCGGTCGCGCTCGCGGTCGTCGCGTAGTGAATGTAGTTCCTGCAGTTTAATTTAGGTTTCTCTTAAGAGAGCGGGCCGCATTCATCGCGGTCCGCTTTTTTATTACAGCAGTAAATATCCGCAGAATCCACTGATAGATAAGGAGAAGTTCGATGACAACATTCGTTGATCGCGTGCAGCTCTTTGCTACAGGCGGAAAAGGTGGAGATGGTTGCGTCTCTGTAAAGCGCGAAAAATTTAAGCCTCTTGGTGGTCCAGATGGCGGTAACGGTGGTCGCGGCGGAGATGTAATTCTCGTCGTTGATTCATCGGTCACAACGCTCCTTGATTTCCACCACTCACCACACCGTAAAGCGACATCAGGACATCAAGGTTTTGGCGATCGCAAAGATGGCGTATCAGGTGAAGACATTGTCCTGCCAGTTCCTAATGGAACAGTGATCTACGAAAATGGTGTGCAGATTGCAGACCTCGTAGGAATCGGCACAACTTTCCTTGCAGCACGCGGTGGAATGGGCGGTTTAGGAAACAACTCACTCGCATCATCAAAGCGTCGTGCGCCAGGTTTCGCACTCCTTGGGGAGCCAGGTGAAGATCGAATCCTCACTCTCGAACTTAAATCAGTTGCTGATATCGCACTCGTGGGATTCCCATCTGCAGGTAAGTCATCACTAATTGCAGCGATATCTGCAGCACGACCAAAGATTGCCGACTATCCATTTACAACACTTGTTCCAAACCTTGGCGTTGTGCAAGCTGGAGACACTCGCTTTACCGTCGCAGATGTTCCAGGACTCATCCCAGGCGCATCTGAAGGCAAGGGACTTGGACTTCAATTCCTGCGCCACGTCGAGCGCTGCGTTGCACTCGTGCACGTTCTCGACTGCGGAACTCTAGAGACAGATCGCAATCCAATCGATGATCTCGATGCAATCGAAAATGAACTCGCTCTTTATGGTGGACTCGAAGGTCGCAAGCGCATCGTCGCCCTCAACAAGGTAGACCTCCCTGATGGTTCTGCGATGGCAGATATGGTTGAGGATCAACTTAAAGCACGTGGCTACGATGTTTACAAAGTGTCTGCGGCATCACGTGAAGGTCTACAAGATCTTCTCTATGCGATGGCCCGCCTCGTTCAGGCAGAGCGCGTTGCAGCGAAGGCAGAAGAGCGCACACGCATCATCTTGCGTCCAACTGCTGTCGATGATTCCGGATTTACCATCCAAGTCAACGGCGATGGTTCATTCTCAATTCGTGGAGCAAAGGTTTATCGCTGGGTGCTTCAAACTAACTTTAAGAATGCTGAAGCGATTGGTTATCTTGCAGATCGCCTTGCACAGCTCGGCGTTGAAAAGGCGCTCTTCAAGGCGGGCGCAGTTGCCGGCTCTGAAGTTCGTATTGGCTCTGGCATCAATGAAGTTGTCTTCGATTGGGAGCCAACTATCGAAGCCGGTGCAGAGCAGCTCGCCGGATTCTTGCATCGCCGTGGCGAAGATTCGCGACTTGAAGGAACATGGAACGCTCCAGAGCGCGTTGAAGATGTTCTTACCGAGGAAGAAATTGCAGAGCAGTGGGAGTACAAGGTCGCTGATCCTCACACCCCACGCGTTGAAGAGATAGTTGACGAGATAAAGGAAGAGAGCGAGTAAGCCATGAACCGTTCGGCAGTTACGGAAGCCAAGCGCATCGTCCTCAAGGTCGGTTCTTCTTCGCTGACGGGTTCTGCTGGTTCAGCTTTAGATAGCGCGGCTGTTGGCAAGATTGTTGATCTTGCAACATCGCTTCGTGCGCGCGGTGCAGAAGTTCTCATCGTTTCATCAGGTGCAATTGCAGCAGGTCTTGCACCACTCAAGCTCACTTCTCGTCCTAAAGATCTTCCAACACAACAAGCTGCAGCCTCTGTGGGCCAAGGCCTCCTCATTGCAAAGTACAACGAACTCTTTAACGCCCACTCGATCGTCTCTTCACAGGTATTGCTGACAACAGAAGATGTTGTTCGTCGATCCCATTACAACACAGCTCAGCAGACACTTTCACGTCTTCTAGCGCTAGGTGTTGTGCCAATCATCAATGAGAACGACTCTGTCGGTACAGCAGAGATTCGCTTTGGCGATAACGATCGCCTCGCCGCACTCGTGGCACTTCTTGTTCAGGCAGATCTTTTAGTTCTCATCTCTGATGTTGATGCGCTCTATGACGCTCATCCTTCACAAGAAGGCGCAAAGGCGATTCACGATGTACGCACTTTTGCCGAGATCGATTCTGTTGAAGTTGGGGGAGCGGGCTCTGCTGGAGTCGGCAGCGGTGGCATGGTCACCAAGATTGAAGCAGCTCGAATCTCAACTTCCGCTGGAACGCCAATGCTTCTTACTTCACTTGCACAATCAACGGATGCACTTGCTGGAAAAGAATTCGGAACCATCTTTCATGCAGAGGCTGCTCGAACTAATTCACGGTTACTGTGGCTGGCTCATGCTTCATCTGCACGTGGTCGCCTCGTTCTAGATGATGGGGCAGTAACTGCCATTCTCGAAAAAGGTGTCTCTCTTCTTCCCGCCGGCGTTACCGCTGTTGAAGGTTCATTTGCAGCCGGAGATACGGTCGAACTCACCGCAACAGATGGCAAGGTAATTGCACGCGGTCTAGTGGCATTTGATTCGGAAGAAATTCCACAGATGCTAGGTCGATCAACGAAAGAGTTGGCAGCATCCTTAGGCGCCGAGTACGAGCGCGAGCTTGTGCACCGTGACGATTTAGTTCTCCTTTAGTAAATTAACACCATGCGTTCCAAGATTTCACTGCTTTTAGCTGCGGTTCTTGGCACTCTTCTTTCTCCTATCTCTCCTCAAGCAGTGGCGGTAAGTACAGTTCCATCGGCGCCTCAGGACATTGTTGTAACAGCTGTCGAGGGCGGATTGAGTATCACCTGGTCTGCGCCAGCAGACATCTCATCTGGAATTTTGGCCTATCGCATTGAGTATTCAAATAGCGGAGCAAGTGGCACATGGCTCGCTCTTCTTACGAGCACAACCGATACTTCCTATACTTACTTAGGATTTACTGCCTCACAACGCTACATTCGAGTGCAGGCACGATCGAGCGGCGGATATGGAACTTATGGATATCCATGGACAAAGATCTATGGAACAACAAGCCTGAATAGAAATAGTTTGGGAAATATCACCTATGAAAGCGGTTTTGGGCTAGGAGGTTCAGATGCCTCAACCACATATAGTGGTGCAAATTTCTCCCGCGTAAAGTATCGCCTAGACACTACAGTTTCTGGAACTTCATATTATGCAGAGACCGACTTCTATGAGTGGGTACGAGGAAATACAGCTAATGCAACATCGAACTCATCCTGGGATCCCACAGTTGATTCGATTCGAATACCATCAACAACTACAAATCAGCAGTACACGGTTCAGGCCAATGTGAGTGATTTGAATGTCTACTCGACTTCTCCTCGTGTAACCAATAGCAATGGGCCAACTGGACTGCGCGGCCGCCTTGAGATCTGGCCGTGGAACTATGCAATGACGCTGAGCACTCTCACCGATCCCACATGGGCTGGCGATGGCGCTACATACGATTTCAATGATTCACCCAATGCTGATGGGGGATATGGCTCGTTTCAGGTGCACGATATGTCAAATGGAAAGCCAGTATTTGTCTGGAACAACATCGGTTATGGCTATAACGCTGAAGTCGGTTATGGCACAGCATCATCAGGCAATCCGGATTACACCTTCTGTAATGGTGGAGCCGTCTGTCCAACACCCAACTACTTCCGCCTGCAGATCTACATCAATAGGCCGACCACACCTCTTGCTGACACAAATGCTCCGACTGTGACACGCGTTGATACGAAAACAGTGGTGAAGTCGACCGATACATTAACAGTGAGGTCATCCGAAAAGGGTTACATCTATCTCATTAAAAGCACAGTCAATGTTTTGAACTACAGCTTTTTGCAGACGGCACTTGCTGCAGAAGCTTCTAGCGTTTCGGTACAGGCAAATACAGAGACCACTCTGACAATTAATTTACTTGAGGATGGCTTATATAAGCTCTATGCCCTCGACCCTTTTAATAATATGTCGGCGCCCATTCTGGGCACTGTTCAAATAGACAGCAATGGCCCAGCATTTATCTCCGCCTCAGTGAGTGCATCTGGCACGGCAATTACAATGACCGTTTCAGAGACGCTCACCTACACATCTCTAGATCCTGCAATATTTGTAATTTCAGATGGCTCATCTCTGAGTGTTACCAGTGCGAATTTAAGCGGACCGGTAGCTACGCTTAACTTAAATCGCGCTATCCCTGGTGGATTAACTGTCACATTTAGATATGCCCCTACTTTGGGAGCTTCCACAGGGAGATTTGTGGATGCTTACGGAAATTTGATGCCAGAGGTAACTTCTCGTTCAATCACGAACAGCTCTACCCAAGCCATCTCCGTTACCTTGGCGGTACCTTCCACGATATATAAAGGTGGGACTTCATCGATGTCTATATCGGTACCTCTAACGGGTAAAGTCACATTTATGCTGGCGGGAAAGCGCATACCTGGCTGTATTAATAAGATTGCAACAGGATCTACACCTATTGCAGTAACCTGCACGTTCAAGGCATCCCTGGGTGGTTCCCAGAACTTCACTGCTCTCTTCACGCCTACAAATCAATCTGTTCTCCCAGCAATTTCGATTCCCGTGAATAGATATATCGTAAAAAGATCAACCACCA
>JBDLWK010000072.1:0-5341 GCA_039804335.1 Actinomycetota bacterium | reverse complement strand
TGACATCACTGACACCTGATTGCAGTTATGCCAACGGTATCTTCACTGCGCTCAAGGGCGCCGGCCAATGCGCACTTGCATATTCAACTGCGGCAACGACAACGACAGCTGCAGCAACAGGTAACTTCCCATTTATCTTGGTACCTGGAGTTCAGAAGATCACCTTAAAGTCCCTCTCTATCGCAAAGGGTAAAGCGAAAGCGTTGCCGGTTGAAAGTAACTTTGGAGAAACGATCTCCTACAAGTCGAATTCAAAGAACTGTCGAGTAGAGCTCAATCTCGTTGAGGTAAAAGGCCCTTGCACAATTACGGCAAGCGCACCAGCAAAGCAGGATATGTGGAGCGCCCTCAAGAGCACTATCAAGGTGACAATCAAGAAATAAGAAACCAGTAATTAACGCGCAAGCGCTGTAAGGCCGGCGATGCAGAATTCGCGAGTTGTTTTAATAACGAGTTCTGCATCGTCGCCGCTTTCAATGCGACGTGATGCTCCATCAGTTGTGCTCTGAATTAGCGTCAGGGCGAAGTTAATATCTGAAATCCCGAGCTCTTCTAGCTTGCCACGAAGTGGAGCCAAGAGAGCTTTGTGGGCCATACCAATCGCCGCACCGCGGTTACGTGGAAGATCGATTGCATTAAGCGCCTTAGCAAGCAGGTGGCGACCATCTGCGATGTATTGCAATGATCCTTCAATCCAGAGATCAATCGCCTCGGTTGGGGTCTGACCTGCGGCAGATATCTCCTTGAGCTCCTGAGCAAATGAGTTGAGCTCTTCAATGACTAAATCTGCAGCTAAATCCGCGCTGCTGGCGAAGTATTCATAGACCGATGTGCGCGATAGGCCGGCGCGCGCAGCAACGGCTGCAACAGTGACAGCGCCTCCCCCGGATTCGAGGGCGATAGCGGCGGCAGCGTCAATGAGCTGGCTCCTGCGCCAATCGCGGTGTTGCGAGAGAGTCTCTGTCTCAATCTTCGGCATGGCTCAATGATTCCATGCTCTCTGCAAGTCTGCTCAGTGAAGCTCGGACGACCTCTTTATCGTTGGTGCGCCAGAGCGGAGGCATCGAGTTGAGCAGGATATTGCCATAGCGCTTAGTGACAATCCGAGAATCCATGATTGCGACAACGCCTCGATCATCGATGCTGCGGATCAAACGACCCGCCCCTTGCGCCAATAAGAGCGCCGCCCGAGGTACTGAGACCTGCATAAAGCCACTACCACCAGCGGTATCTGCCAAGGCAGATCGGGCAGCTAATACTGGTTCATCAGGGCGGGGAAAAGGGAGGCGATCGATAACAACAAGGATGCATGAGTTTCCAGGAACATCGACGCCCTGCCAGAGTGACATTGTTCCTAGCAGTACAGAGGTCTCGTCGCGGGCAAAACGTTCGACCAATGGCGCAACTGCATCGCCACGTTTCTGAGTAATAATTGAAATTGGACGTTCCTTTAAAACGTTGCGAAGGTGAAGATCTGCGGCTTCTACTCCGCGCCATGAACTAAAGAGCGCCAAGGTGCGACCACCGGCTGCATCAATTAATTCACCAAGTTCTTCAAGTACCTGTGGCGAAGTTCCATCACGAGTAGGTTCTGGCAGATGTTTCGGTAAATAAAGCATGCCTTGATTTGCGAAATCAAATGGTGAACCGACATCCATCGTCTGCAAATTAGCTGGATCGATATCGCCATCTTTGATCTCTTGATCGCCATCTTCTCCGACGATAAAGCCGATGCTCTTGGCCATCGCATCAAAACCGCTGCCCACGGTCAGAGTTGCCGATGTTGCGATAACGGGGCTCTGGGTCAAAAGATTACTGCGCAATACATGGGAGACAGATAGCGGAGCAAGGTAGAGCGTTGAAAATGTTGGTTCGTACCAGAGGACGTGGGTATCGCCCATCTTCAATAATTTGCCAGCAATTGTTGCAATCTCCTGCACAGCGCCCTTTACTCGCGCGCGCTCTGCAAGCGCATCAGAATCGAGAATCTCTTCATCAGATGTCAACGTCTGTGCAACCGCTGTCGCAGTTTCACGAATCTTGCGAATTGGATGCTCGAGCGATTGTGGAATCTCTTTTAGGCGCCCCTGCTTTGAGAAATCGCCTTTAACATCAGAGCCATAGTCATTCATTGCATCATGAAAAGAATCAGCAGCGTTGGTAAATCCTTCAGCAACCTTGCCCGGCATATATTTACGAGCCATCGCAGCTGCGCGAAGCACGCGGGAAGATGTAAGCTCTTCGGTCACAGCCTGTGTTGTGCGATCCATAAACTCATGGGCCTCATCGATGATGACTGCATCGCGCTCGGGCAAGATTGGGTGAGCATCAACGATTTCAATTGCTAGCAAGGTGTGGTTGGTGACAACGACATCTGCATCTTGCGCCTTTGCTTTTGCCTTTGCTGCAAAACACTGTGATCCATAGGCGCAAGAATCAGCACCGACACATTCGCGACCTGACAATGAATTTGCTGCCCAGACTCTTCGATCAACCTCGGGCGCATCATCGCGATCGCCTGAGACATCTTTACTGCGCGCCCAGGCATGAAGTCGCTTTGCATCCTTCTCAAGATACGAAGCCTCTAGCAATAGCTCGCCATCGGGATCAGGTTCCTCTGAATTCATCTTGGCGAGACAGATGTAATTTCCGACGCCTTTATAGATTGCATAGGAGATGCTGCGGCCTAATTGCTTTTCAAGAGCGGGCACTACAGCGGGAAGATCGCGTTCGACTAGCTGGCGCTGCAGAGCCAACGTTGCAGTTGCGACCAAGACTTTGCGACCGTGAACTAGCGCTGGAACGAGATATGCCAATGATTTACCGGTTCCGGTGCCTGCCTGCACCATCAAGTGATGGCGGTCGGTCAGAGCATTGGCAACGGCCTCTGCCATCTCGATCTGACCCTCACGAGGCTTTCCGCCGATGGCAGAGACGGCGGCATCTAAGGCTGCTCGTACCTGGGCAGAAAGCTCACTCATGGCGGCAACCTTACCTGCCAGCGCCCTCAAATCAATGTAGTTGAAATTTCAACTACTTCTGATACTCTACCGATATGGAAAAGATGCCCGCTCTCTATATTGGCCATGGCGCGCCTATGCTCCTCGATGATCCAATCTGGAGCGGTGAACTTGCAGCAATTACTAAACGCTTTGAGAAGCCAAAGGCAATCTTGATCGTATCTGCCCATTGGGAGTCAGCGCCTATCTCAATTACCAACCCACTTGCGGGAACTCCCCTGGTCTATGACTTCGGTGGCTTTGCCCAGAAATTCTATGAGATGACTTATGAATCTCCAGATGCAACAGAGCTTGCTGCGCGCATCACATCGATGATGCCAAAGTCAGACCCACTCCATCAATCTAATCGCGGCCTCGATCACGGAGCCTGGGTTCCACTTCGCGTGATGTATCCAGATCACGATATTCCGGTATTGCAGATGTCGATGCCGACTTCGGATCCTGGAAAGTTGATTGAGATTGGTCGTCGTCTTGCTCCACTGCGCGATGAAGGAGTACTCATTATTGGATCTGGATTTATGACTCATGGACTTCCATTTATTCGCGACTGGTCGATCGATGCAAAGGCGCCAGGTTGGTCATCTGAGTTTGATACTTGGGCGGCAGAACGCCTTGCCAAGGGCGATATCGATTCATTAGCTGCCTATAAAGATTTAGCGCCAGCAGTCCAATACGCCCATCCAACCGTGGAGCACTTCACGCCGCTCTTTGTGGCTCTCGGTGCTGGAAACGATATTGATGCTGCACCTGAGACTCTGATTGAAGGTTTCTGGATGGGACTTTCAAAGCGTTCACTACTTGTTGCATAAATAAAAGCGCCCCGCCTCAATCTGAGACGGGGCGCTTCATTTAAAACTATTAGCGGCTAAATGCTGCCAAGTGATTGATCGAACCCTTAAGCAAGAGATCCCAAGCTAGCTTTACATCAGCAGGTGCTGGGTTGACCGCCATCTTCTTAATATCTGCGATATCAAGCTCTTCAATCGCAACGCCCACCTGCATCGCTGCGGCGACGCTTACTGAGCCCTGGGCAATCAGATCGTTATAGAGCTTCTGAAGTTCGACATCTCTAAAGACTCCAGGTGCTCGAGTTGTTGTTGGATTGAAATAGTTGTACTTCTTAAGGAGCGCCGAAATGTTATCCATATGAGTCTGCTCAGACTTTGCAATATTAGAGAACTTCTGAGATGTCACATTCGCGGCCAAGTATGCATATACATCTCGCGCTAACTTCTCTTCTTCAACAAGGTACTGGAGCTGAAGTTTCTGCGCTGCTGTGGGACGAGTTGGGGCAGTTGCTGCCTCTGCTGGTGCGACACCTGCAATGAGTCCTGCTGCCATTACTACTGCGATTGCTGACTTTCTCATCATCTTTCCTACGATTCGCCGGTGCTAAAGGAGCTTATTTAGCTTCTCGCCGCCTGCACTTCGTACTATGCCCCAGCGTGCTGGAGGATTCCCGAGTCCTGGCTGAGAGAAACTTGTGCCTTTGCTGGGCTTCTATAGAAAAGCTAGTGCAGCGATAGCTGCGTCATAGCCTTTATCTTCTTTGCTGCCAGGTACTCCTGAGCGTGCAATCGCCTGATCAAGGTCATTACACATCAATACGCCATAACCGATGGGCTTGGAAAACTTAAGTTGAACATCGATTACTCCTTGCGTCACGCCTTGGCAGACATAATCAAAGTGTGGAGTCTCGCCCTTAAGAACAAGACCTACCGCGACAACTGCATCAAAACCTGATTCAAAAGCGCGTTGCGCCGCAAGTGGAATCTCAAATGAGCCCGGAACGAAGATGACTTCAATCTCCTTAACTTCGGCAGCATCGAGTGCTCGCTTCGCTCCCGCAATCAGATCACCGCAGAGATCCGGGTGCCATGATGAAGAGATGATTGCAACCTTCGCCTTTGGGTGCTTCTTGATTGCAATCTCAGGTGCGTGTCCGGCCATTATGCATTACCTCTTTCGTGTCCGAGCTTTGCTCGCTTTGTCTCGATATATCGTCGATTAAATTCGTGAATCTCCGCTGCAAGGTTGCGTTGAGTGACGGCAAAACCCGCAGATTTCAACGCTGCCACCTTCTCTGGATTGTTAGTCAGAAGTGTGAGCTCATTGATTTCGAGTGAGCGAAGAATCTCAATGACATCACTCCAATCGCGAGCATCAATCGGATGACCGAGCTTCAGATTAGCTTCAACGGTATCGAGGCCTTGATCTTGAAGTTGGTAAGCCTTGAGTTTTTCTGCCAAGCCCACGCCACGGCCTTCATGGTCGCGGATATAAATGATGTATCCAAAGCCATACTCTGCAATCAACTTCTT
>JBDLWK010000071.1:0-5378 GCA_039804335.1 Actinomycetota bacterium | reverse complement strand
ATGCAGATCCTGACCGAGCCAAAGAATGCGCTTGTGAAGCAGTATCAGAAGCTCTTCAATCTCGATGATGTGGATCTCGAATTCTCTCCTGAAGCCCTTGATGCCGTTGCAGAGCTAGCGCTCTCACGTGGCACAGGTGCACGTGGACTTCGCGCAATCATGGAGTCCGTCCTGCTTGCAGTCATGTATGAAGTGCCAAGTCGCACCGATATTGCAAAGGTGATTATTGAGAAGAGCTGCATCGAATCCAATGCACCTGCGACCTTGATCGAACGTGTGGGCGATGCGCCAAAGCGAGTATCACGCCGCGAGAAGGCTAACGAGGAGAAAAGCGCTTAGGCGCTCAATGTAGACTGCGCTCCATGACGAAGCGCGAACTCGCTCCATCCTTTATCCCAGCCGATATCGAACCACGGCTCTATTCGCACTGGGTTGAATCTGGCTACTTCACCGCCGATTCATCATCTCCAAAAGAACCCTTCACAATTGTTATTCCGCCTCCAAACGTAACCGGCAATCTCCACATCGGTCATGCCCTTGATCAAACGCTGCAGGATTGCCTCACACGTATGAAGCGGATGCAAGGTTACGAAGCGCTCTGGCTACCAGGAATGGACCATGCAGGAATCGCGACACAGAATGTTGTAGAGAAGCAACTCGCTGCACAAGGTTTAACTCGCCACGATCTCGGTCGAGAAGCATTCGTTAAGAAGGTCTGGGATTGGAAAGCTGAATCTGGCGGACAGATTCTGGGCCAGATGAAGCGTCTCGGAGATTCCGTTGACTGGACCCGCGAAGCCTTCACGATGGATGAGACTTTGTCTCAGGCAGTTCTTACAATCTTCAAGAAGTTATATGACCAAGAATTAATTTATCGTGCAGAGCGAATCATTAACTGGTGCCCTCGTTGTTTAACTGCGCTCTCAGATATTGAGGTAGAACATAACGATGACGAAGGAGAACTCGTCTCAATCCGATATGGCTCTGGCGAATCTGAAATCATTGTTGCCACAACTCGTGCCGAGACAATGTTGGGCGATACCGCAGTTGCAGTTCACCCAGATGATGAACGCTATGCCCACATGATTGGTAAGACCGTCACAGTTCCATTGATTAATCGTGAGATTCCGGTTGTAGCTGATGAACACGTAGATCCTGCATTCGGAACCGGCGCCGTTAAGGTGACTCCAGCGCATGATCCAAATGACTTCGAAATCGGATTACGCCACAACTTGGCCAATCTCGTCATTCTCGATGCCGATGCGAAGGTCATTAATACAGATAGCGCCTTCGATGGCATGGATCGCTTTGAAGCACGCAAAGCTGTGGTTGAGGCGCTTCGTGCAGAAGGTCGCATCGTTGCCGAGAAGCGTCCATATATTCACGCCGTAGGTCACTGTTCACGTTGCGATACAACTGTCGAACCACGACTTTCAAAGCAGTGGTTTGTAAAGGTTGCGCCACTCGCAAAGGCAGCAGGAGATGCTGTCCGTGATGGCCGAGTAAAGATTGAACCTGAAGAACTTGCTCCTCGTTACTTCGAGTGGGTTGATGGAATGCACGACTGGTGTATTTCACGTCAGCTGTGGTGGGGACACCGCATCCCTGTTTGGTATGGACCAAATGGCGAGGTCGTTGTTGTCGGACCTGGCGAGAGCGCACCCGCAGGATATGAACAAGATCCAGATGTTCTCGATACCTGGTTCTCATCAGCGTTATGGCCATTCTCTACTTTGGGTTGGCCAAATAACACTGAAGATCTCAAGAAGTTCTATCCAACAAGCGTTCTCGTAACTGGTTACGACATCTTGTTCTTCTGGGTTGCTCGCATGATGATGTTCGGGCTCTTTGCCATGGATGGCGTTCCACCATTTGGAACAATCGTTCTCCATGGTCTTGTGCGCGATCAATTCGGCAAGAAGATGTCGAAGTCAAAGGGCAATGTTGTTGATCCACTTGAATTCATCGATAAGTACGGTGCTGATGCGCTTCGCTTCACCCTTGCACGCGGTTCAAACCCAGGTAAGGACCAAGCGCTAGCCGAAGATTGGATTGCTGGTTCTCGTAACTTTGCCACCAAGCTCTGGAACGCCACACGCTTTGCGATGATGAATGGTGCAACAGTTGAAGGGGAGCTACCTCCACTCTCATCACTTAATGCAATTGATAAGTGGATTCTCTCTAGGCTCTCAGAGACAACAGCTGAATACAGTGAACTACTTAATAGCTATGAATTTGCACGTGCTAGCGAAGTCATCTATCACTTCGCTTGGGATGATCTCTGTGACTGGTATCTAGAACTCTCTAAGGAGGCATTCGCCTCAGGTAGCGCTCAATCAACGCGGCGAGTCTTGGGCTATGTTCTCGATCAACTCTTCCGCCTCCTTCATCCAGTGATGCCATTCCTTACCGAAGAGCTCTGGAAGACTTTCACCGGAGGAGAGACCCTCATGAAGGCGGCATGGCCAGTAGCTGATGCTTCTCATCTCGATAAGACATCTGAAGAGTTAATTACACAGTTGCAACGTGTAATTACAGAGGTTCGTCGATTCCGCAATGATCAAGGCGTTAAGCCAACTCAAAAGATTCCTGGTCGCTTTATTGCGCCTGCCGATGTTGCTCAATATGCATCAGCGATGGCATTTCTGCTCAAGCTTGAACTCGGAGATTTCACACCGAGCGCTTCTGTTGAGATCGGTGCGATCAAGTGCGAGCTTGATTTGTCCGGAGCCGTGGATGTTGCAGCAGAACGTGCTCGTCTTGAGAAAGACCTCGCAACCGCAAAGAAAGATCTTGCAACCGCTGAAGTTAAGTTAAATAACGAAGGCTTTATGGCGAAGGCGCCAGAGAACGTAGTGACTGAGATCCGTGAGCGTCAGGCTGCAACAACGGCAGATATCGAACGCATCACTGCGCAGTTGGCAGCGCTGAAGTAATGAGTGCAATTACACCTGATGATCAAGAGCGCATTGACGCCATCGAGCAAGCGCTTCTAAAGCGTTGGCCTGAGACGAAGATTGCGCCAACGCTGGAAAGAATTGCAGCATTGGTCGATGTGCTTGGTTCACCGCAGCTCACCTACCCAACTATCCATGTAGGTGGAACAAACGGTAAGACAACTACTGCGCGGATGATTGATTCACTTCTCTTTGAAATGGGTCTTCGCACCGGGCGCTTTACCTCACCGCATCTCGAGTCATATCTCGAGAGAATTTCAATAAATGGCCAGCCGATTGATCCAAAGGCGATGATCTTCTCCTATAACGATATCGCTGCATATTTGGATTTCATGGATACCAAATTTGATACGCCAATCTCATTCTTTGAGGCAATGACCGCACTAGCCTTTGCTGCATTTGCCGAGCACCCTATCGATGTTGGCGTTATTGAAGTGGGCATGGGCGGCGAGTGGGATGCGACAAATGTTGTCGATGCCGATGTTTCGGTGATCATGCCAGTCGATCTTGACCATACCGAGTACCTAGGAACAACGATTGGCGAGATTGCTAAGACCAAAGCGGGCATTATTAAAGAAGGTGGCTTCGTAGTGCTTGCTCAGCAACAACCTGAGGCAGCGGTCGAACTTCTTAAGCAGGCAGCGTTGGTTGGTGCAGATATTGCGCGCGAAGGACTCGAATATGTCATTGAGAGCCGCACCCTCGCAGTTGGCGGTCAGCTACTGACGATCAAGACTCCTAAAGATACTTATGAAGAGATCTTCCTTCCTCTCCACGGAAAGCATCAAGCATCTAATGCCGCTGCAGCTCTCGTTGCAGTAGAAGCTTTCTTCGGTGAGCAAGAACTCGATTACGAAGCAGTACTTGCCGGGTTCGCAAATGTGCAATCTCCGGGACGATGTGAAGTCCTCCATCGCGATCCAACAATCATTATCGATGCCGCTCACAATCCACATGGAGCTAAGGCGCTGACTGAAACAATTCAGGGTGAGTTCACCTTTGATGAAGTCATTGGCGTCTTTGCTGCGATGGGGGATAAGGATGTTGAAGGAGCTCTCATTGAGCTCGAGAAGGTAATGGATTCAATTATCGTGACTAAGAATTCCTCTTCACGTTCGATGGCAGTCTCACATGTTGAAGCACTAGCTTCAAAAATCTTCGGCGCTGACCGAACTTTCTCAGCGGATTCACTTGATCTGGCAATTGAGAAAGCGATTAAGGACTCCGTTCGCCCCCTCAGCGAAGACACGATCGGCATCTTGATCACCGGCTCCGTTGTCACAGTTGGTGAGGCTCGAACAATTGTCCGTAAGCGCTTTGCAAAGGAAGGTCAGTAATGCGAGTTCTCGGCTCTGCAGTCTTGGTAATGGAGTTCTTCATCATGGGCTTTGCGATGTTAGTTGCCGAGCAACATGAGACCTCGACTATCATCGCTGGCGCCACAATCGCCATCCTCTTTCTTCTCACCCCTGGCCTGCTCAAGAAGCGCGCCGGTTGGATTCTCGGCTCACTCCTGCAGTTCCTGATGATTGGCTACTCAGTTGTCGTCCCAGCTTTGGCCCCGCTCGCCCTTCTCTTCGCCGGTCTCTGGATTGCAGCCATTGTTGTCGGGCGAAAGGGTGAGGCGGCCCGCGCCGCCCTCTTGGCTCAGGCCGAAAATGACCGTGTTACTGGGGAGTCCTAACCCCCAATAGAATGAGCGAGTGAGTACTTTAGAAAAGACACTTGTCCTCGTTAAGCCAGATGGCGTAGCTCGTTCCTTGATCGGCGAAATTATTTCCCGTATCGAAGCAAAGGGTTACACCATTACACAGTTGCGCATGCTCCAAGCAGATCGCGCGTTACTGGAACAACACTATGCCGAACATCAAGGCAAGCCATTCTTCGAGCCACTTGTTGAGTTCATGCTCTCTGGTCCGATTGTTGCGATGGTTGTTGAAGGCAATCGCGTCATTGAAGGATTCCGTAATATCGCAGGAACAACTGATCCAACTGTTGCAGCTCCCGGAACAATCCGTGGCGACCTTGCACGCGATGCTGGAACAAAGGTCACACAGAATCTTGTCCACGGTTCAGATTCACCAGAGTCTGCAGCTCGCGAAATTTCAATCTTCTTTGGAGGTAAGTAATGTCAAGCAAGATGTCATTTATTGGCCGCGATATGGCGGTCGATCTCGGAACCGCTAACACCCTTGTATATGTACGCGGTCGCGGCATCGTACTTAACGAGCCTTCAGTTGTAGCAGTCAACCAGGACACAGGCGGCATCCTCGCTGTCGGTATCGAAGCGAAGAAGATGATTGGCCGTACACCGGGTAACATCGTCGCAATCCGTCCACTTAAGGATGGTGTGATCGCTGACTTCGATACAACAGAGCGCATGCTCCGTTACTTCATTCAGAAGGTACATAAGCGCAGCTA
>JBDLWK010000070.1:0-5396 GCA_039804335.1 Actinomycetota bacterium | reverse complement strand
AGTTTGAGCGCTAACTCATCATGGGTGCAACCAAAGTCGGTGAGAAGTTGAAGATATGCAGCACCTTCTTCAAGTGGGTTGAGTTGGCTGCGATGAATATTTTCAATGAGCGCTTCACGTAGGAGTTCATTATCTGGGGTCTGTCGAATAATGACAGGAATTGATGTAAGTCCTGCAGCTTTTGCTGCGCGGAAGCGACGTTCTCCCATAATCAATTCATATTTATTATCTGCAACTTTACGAACAACTGGCGGTTGCAAGATTCCGAATAATTTTATCGATGCAATAAGTTCATTGAGTGCATCTTCATCAAAGACAGTACGTGGTTGGCGTGGGTTTGGTGCAATCTGATCCACTGGAATTTCATTCTGAGTTGCAACAACAACGTTATCAACTGTTAATGAAGTTGGAATAAGTGAATCTAAATTAATTCCAAGTCCGCCGCGCTTTGTCGCCATTATGCACTTCCCTTTGAATTTTCTCCCAAATAATTAATGGAGACAACGTTAGAGTTGAATTCAGAATTTAGATCTGGTTCTTTAACTTTGCCACGTACTGCAATCTCGCGAGCTACCTGCATATATGCAATTGCACCTGGTGATAGCGGGTCATATGTCATAACTGTTTGATTATATGAAGGTGCTTCAGATACACGGACTGCACGCGGGATTGGAATATCGATTAATTCATTAGGAAAATGTGCACGAATATTTGCTGCAACATCATTTGATAAACGTGTGCGTGAATCAAACATTGTCAGAATAATTGTTGAGAGGTTAAGTGCTGGATTAAGTCGCTTCTTCACAAGTGTGTATGTCTCAAGTAGTTGAGATAAACCTTCGAGTGCGTAGTACTCGGTTTGAATTGGAATCATTAATTCGCGAGATGCTGCGAATGCATTAATGGTTAAGAGGCCAAGTGATGGTGGGCAATCAATAAAGATGTAATCGTAATTAACGCTAATCTCATCGATAGCCTCTTTTAATTGCAGCTCGCGTGCAACCATGGAAACTAAATTGATCTCAGCGTTAGCTAATGAGGTATTGGATGGAATACAGTCGAGTTCAGGAAAACCTGCCACCTTCTGAATCACTGTCGCAATAGGTGCGGTGCCCATCAAGACCTCATAGACACCAGCGCTTTCGCGGTGCTCAACGCCGAGGGCGGTTGAGGCATTTCCCTGTGGGTCGAGGTCGATTACCAGGACTCGAAGGCCACCCATAGCCATAGCAGCTGCGATATTGACCGTGGAGGTCGTTTTGCCGACCCCACCCTTCTGGTTGGCCACTGTGAAGATACGAGTAGATCCCGGCTTATCCATCGCCTCTTTAAGACGACGGACGCCTATCACTTTTCCGTTTGTTTCACGTGAATCATCCACAGGCATATCTAACCACCAAAAAAGGTGGGTAATTACTGGGATCTACTGGGGTTGGACTTTAGGGAGCTTCTTGAGCTCAACGATCCGGCCGAGTCCGATACCTTCAAGGGTAATCTCATGCAAAATCGAGCCTGGAACAGCCTCCATCTCACGGGCCGCCGACTCCCCCTTCATAGCAAGGAGGGATCCATTCATCTTGAGCATATGCCAACTCATCTTCTTCAGCTTATCAAGCGCTGCGACTGCGCGAGCGGTGACGTAATCAGCGCTCTTCTTCACATCCTGAGCTCGGCCGCGGATTACCTGTATCTCAGTGCCCTCTGTCGCCTCTTTGAGGAACTCCACACGGCGTTCGAGGGGTTCAATGAGGGTTACTTTGAGGTCTGGGCGAGCAAGAGCAATCACTATTCCTGGCAGGCCAGCCCCTGAGCCGATATCAAAGAGGGATGCTCCCTGCGGTAAGAGCTGGCAGACAAAGAGGGAGTTGAGGATATGGCGCTCCCAGATACGATCACCTTCGCGTGGGCCGATGAGGCCACGCTCGATACCTGGCCCTTTGAGGAAATCGGCGTAGGCGCTGATAGCCCCCTCCTTCTCAGGAAAGTGGCGAGCTATCAGCTCATCGAGCGTTGGTTCCACGTGAAACAGGCTTAATTAAGAAGGGAAGATAACGACGAAACGGCGTGGATCTTCACCCTCAGACTCTGAGGTGAGGCCCATATCCTGGATTGTGTCGTGGATAATCTTGCGCTCAAAGGCATTCATTGGATCGAGTTTGATCTCTTTACCTGAAGATTTAGCCTCTTCACCGAGCTTCTTTGCAAGGGCGGTAAGCTCCTTGCGGCGGTTGGCGCGGAAATTCTCAATATCGAGCATGAGGCGGCTACGGTCTCCAGATGATGTCTGGACTGCAAGGCGTGTGAGCTCCTGGAGAGCATCAAGGACCTCTCCATCCTTACCTACGAGGTGGCTGAGCTTGCCTCCTACGATTGCTAGTGAGGCGCGGCCATTCTCAACATCGATATCGATATCGCCATCGAGATCTGCGATATCGAGCAACCCTTCGAGGTAATCTGCGGCGATATCGCCCTCTTCCTCAAGCTTTGCGACCGACTTTGGCGCCTTCTTCGCAGGCTCTACCGACTCTTCTGTAACGTTCTCAGTTACAACTTCTGTTGACTCTGGCATCTCTATCTCCATCTGTTGGGTGAATTATGCGTTTTTATGCGTTATTGGTAGTAAATGTCCGAATTACTTCTTCTTCTTTTTAGCCTTCTTCGGCTGTTGGCGCTGCCCTTCGACCTTAGGAGCCTCGACCTCTGGGGTCGCCTCCCCTGCGATCTCCTTGCCCTCAAGCTTCGCCTTATGGGCGCGCTTACGTTGAAGTTCTTCGTAGGCAGGTGAGCCCGGGGTTGGGTTGCGCTTAATAACGTAGTACTGCTGGCCCCATGTCCAGAGGTTTGTCGTCGACCAGTAGATAAGAACTCCGACTGGGAAGTTAACGCCCGAGACCGCAAAGATCAATGGGAATAAATACAACATGATCTTCTGCTGCTGCAACATCATATTGTTGCTCGCATCCATCTTTGGCATGCCCTTTGTCATCAACTGCTTCTGTGTTGTAAATGTTGTTGCTGACATAAAGAGAATCAAAATAACGGTAACAATCTTTACAGAGAGAAGATCTGTTCCGAGGAAGCTCTCTGAAATCTTTGCACCGAAGAATTTAGCTTGTGCTGCTGACTCTAGATATTCACCTTTAAGGAAACCGCGCGCAATTGGCGCAGGAACACCTGCATCGGTTTTAGCTGCGATTCCATTGAGAACTGTAAAGAGTGCGAAGAAGATTGGTGCTTGCGCCAAGATTGGAAAACAAGATGCAAGTGGGTTTGTCTTATGCTCTTTGTAGAGCTTCATCATCTCTTCTGATTGCTTCTGGCGGTCATCTTTATATTTATTTTGGATCGCTTTCATTTGTGGTTGAAGAGCGGTAAGTGCACGCTGGCTCTTAATCTGCTTCACAAAGAGTGGGATCAAAATAATTCGGATGAGGACCACAAGCCCCATGATTGATAGTGACCATGTAACACCAGAGTCTGCACCGAAGAGTGGTGCGAAGACATTATGGAAGAAGACCATAACTCCAGAGACGATGTTATAGAGCGGATTTAAGATAAAGCCCATTAGAGGACCCCTTCTTTTAGTGTTCCTTGAGTGGAAGAACGTGAAACCATTGTGTTGCGCATCTTTGCAAGGGCATCTGCGCTATCAAGCTCGTAATCGACATAGTCAACGCCACCATCTGACCACGGATTGCATCGAAGCAATCTCCAGGCAGCCATAGCTAAACCTTTAAGGCCATGGCGACGGATTGCTGTCGCTGCATAATTTGAACATGATGGGTAGTACTTACATTTAGCCTCGCGAGTTGATGAGAAGGCTTGGTAACCCTTAATTAAAATCTCGGCGATGCGCTTCATTGAGAGCTCGCCATTCGCGCACTAAATTTTGAGTTGAGTCGAGTTGAGATCTCTTTAATCTCTCGCTGCACATCAACGCTCTCACCTTGCTTCAATCCGCGGATCACAATCAAAGAGCCGGATGGAAAGTTAGGAAGTTCGAGAGCTAATGCATGACGGATCTGTCGTGAGACACGGTGGCGACGTACTGAACCGCCAACGCTCTTTCCGATTATCAAACCAGCTCGTGGAGAGTCGGTTGAGGCAGGGCTGATGTAGAGGTATCCAACAAAGTTCTGTGAGGTAACCCGGAGACCGCTCTTAGTGGTGCGAGCGAAATCGTGCGGGGTGGTCAAACGTGCAGAAGATGGAAGCACGAGCTTCTTACGCTGAGAGGCGTGAGCGACCCTTTGCGCGACGAGCTGAAAGGATTGCACGGCCTGCACGTGATGCCATGCGAGCACGGAAGCCATGCTTCTTGGCGCGACGGCGTGTATTTGGCTGGAAGGTGCGCTTTGTCATGAGAACTCCAAAATATAGAGAAGTTGGGGGCGAGCCCTTACCTTCAGTCGATCAGGTCAGAAATACGGGGGAAGCAAGGAGGTAACGGTAAGGGTGTGGATAGCATGCGGTCAAACTCGCTAGAGCGCCCTCCTAGGAGGGTAAGGTGTGGATAACTACTTGCTAAATAGTTGAAAAGGGTCTACTTTGCGGGTTCTCCACAGGTATCCGTCGAAATGGGTTGAAAAGTAAGGGTAAAGCCGAACTTTAGACCACACCCTGTGGATAACTTTGTGGATATCTATTATCCAGTTGGGGAGGGGTCAGATGGCGCTAACAGCCCTTGAATTGACCCAGCTCTGGGAGCGTGTGGTCGATCATGTTTCGACCGGCGAACCACAGCACCGAGCCTTTCTCGCAATGACTAAGCCGCTTGGCCTCCTTCCCAATGAAGATGGGCCGACTAGTCTGCTCGTCGCAGCTCCTAACGCCTTCGCTAAAGATGTTCTCGAGTCGCGCCTTCGCCCGGTTGTTAATGAAGTGCTCTCTCGCGAACTTGGCGGCCCAGCAAATATCGCAGTGATGGTCGATGAGAGCATCGAATTAGCAGATCTTCCTGAACCTACTGTCGTTGTAGAAGTTCCGCGACCAGGTACAGGTCGTGAAGCGCCAGCTCTGATCTCATCTAACACATCAGGCGATGCGCAGAGTTCACAACTGAATGAGCGCTACACCTTTGAAACTTTTGTAACTGGTGAATCAAATCGTTTTGCTCGCGCCGCAGCAATTGCAGTCGCAGAAGCCCCAGCAAAAGCTTATAACCCGCTCTTTATCTATGGTGACTCAGGTCTTGGTAAGACTCACCTACTTCACGCAATCGGTGCATACTCACGTGAACTCTTTCCAAACATTCGCGTTCGTTATGTCTCATCAGAAGAATTTACTAATGACTTTATTAACTCGATTCGCGATGATAAAGCAACATCTTTCCAACGTCGCTATCGTGACTTAGATGTACTGCTTATTGATGATATTCAATTCTTAGAGAATAAAGA
>JBDLWK010000069.1:0-5416 GCA_039804335.1 Actinomycetota bacterium | reverse complement strand
ATCTGATTGACGCTGAAGTGTTTTCCAATATCGCGCAAGAATTCGATAGTGGACATCGGCGCTGTCCAATCAAGGTTATTTGCCATCGTTGCTGGATTGTTCTTTGTCTCGAAATCCATAAACTTTGAAAGCTGCAATTTGATTCTATTTACCCAGTTTGCAACAACATCTGAGTCGTTGAGTGAGCGCTCATCATTTCTGCCACTTGGGTCGCCAACAAGTCCGGTCGCTCCCCCAACAAGCAGGATTGGATTGTGCCCTGCCAATTGGAAACGGCGCATTACCAAGAGCGGGACAAGGTTTCCAACGTGAATCGAAGGTGCAGTTGGATCAGTGCCGAGATAGAGAGTTATTGGCTTCTTCATCGCCTCACTTAAAGCTGCTTCATCCGTAGTTTGCGCAATAAGCCCGCGCCACTTGAGGTCCTCTAGTAGGTCATTCTTTGTTGCAGTCATCATGCACCCATCATGGCCGAAAAGGCCCTCTGCTTGTCGGAGAATTTCTTGCTCTCGCTCTCTACCAAGGATGTAAGACCCTTGATCTGATCTGCGAAAGATGAGGGTGAGGTTCCACCGATTGTGGTGCGCGAATTGAGAGCCCCATGAACCGTAAGGAGGTCTCTCACATCAGGCAGGAGCGATGGATGGATATGCGCTAACTCGGCATCAGTTAATTGATGGAGCTGACGTCCCGAAGACTCGCAGAGCGCCACACATTTTCCGGCGGCTTCATGTGCATGAGCAAATGGGATATGTGAACGCACAAGATAATCAGCAATCTCAGTGGCAAGAGAGAATCCAAGTGGAGCTGCCATAGCCATCTTCTCGCGATCAAAATCTGTTGTTGCAATCATTCCGGTTACAGCAGGGAGAACTAACAAAACGGTATCAATCGAATCGAAGAGTGGCTCTTTATCTTCTTGTAGGTCGCGGTTGTAAGCGAAAGGTAATCCCTTAAGCGTTGTGAGCAGCGCCGTGAGGTTTCCAACGAGTCGTCCTGCCTTACCTCGTGCAAGCTCTGCCATATCTGGATTCTTTTTCTGCGGCATAATCGAAGAACCCGTTGAGTATGCATCGGCAACCCTTGCCCAACCGAACTCAGTTGTCGCCCAAATACACCACTCCTCCCCTATTCGAGAGAGGTGACTGCCAACCATCGCCAGAATGAAGAGCGCTTCTGCAACATAGTCTCGGTCTGAGACGCCATCAATACTATTTGCTGCAGATGTACTGAAGCCTAGGGACTTTGCAGTCTTCTCTGGCGAGAGAGGGAGTGAAGAACCAGCGAGTGCGCCAGATCCCAGTGGACTTACTGCAGAGCGAACCAACCAATCGTTGATGCGATCGAGATCGCGAGCGAAAGCATGTGCATGCTTTGCGATTTCATGGCCAAAGAGGATTGGTTGAGCATGCTGCAAATGAGTAAACCCTGGTGCAGGAGCATCTCCATACTCATTCGCCTTTGCGATCAGCGCTCTTTGAAGCTCAAGGATCTGCGTTGCGACCTCCAACATATGGTCGATTGCGTAGAGGCGTAAATCAGTAGTCACTTGGTCGTTACGAGAACGACCGGCACGAAGTGATCCGCCGATATCGCCAAGTTTCTCAGTTAAGCCACGCTCAAGAGCGCTATGGACATCTTCATCGCTATCGATAGCGGTAAAGGTCCCTTGAGCAACCTCTTCAATGAGTTCGTGAAGTGATTTTCTAATCGCTCCGGCAACATCTGAGGTGAGAAGACCACTTGATTCGAGAATCTCTAAGTGGGCAAGCGACGAGCGCAGGTCGTATGGCGCTAAACGCCAATCAAAGTGAACGCTTCGAGAGAGCGCGAAGACGGCATCTGCCGGCCCATCAGAGAAGCGACCGCCCCATAGCGCCATTATTTCCGACCCTTCTTACCGCTGCCTTTGGTGCCTTGGTAGGAACGTAATTCTTTCGCAAGTTCGGCTCCACCGCTCGCTTTTCGAGATACTACGAGAACCGTGTCATCTCCGGCGATTGTTCCGATAATGGAATCAAGAGAAGAGTGGTCAAGAGCGCTAGCTAGAAACTGTGCTCCCCCAGGTGGGGTACGGACGACGGCGAGATTCCCGCTAGATTCAACTGAGAGAATGAGATCTCCTGGAAGCGGCATAGATCTCGCCATAGAACCATCATCAGAATCTGCGATGGTGTAACCATTTCTTCCTCTGACTGCACCAATCTCATCCAAGTCGCGACTAGCAGTGGTTTGAGTGACGGAGAATCCTGCCTTCTTAAGAGCGCTTACGAGATCACTCTGTGAGGAAATCTTGCCGCCCTTAATGAGGGAGATGGCCTTGGCTCGACGAGCTGCGACTGTAGACATGATTACTTGCCCAACTTTCTACTTACTTCATGAACGCTCTCGGTAAATACCTTAAGAAATTTCGCTACATCTCTATCAGTCACAATGAGCGGTGGAGCTATTCGTATAACTGTTTCGCTATTGCCGTTGACCAAGACTCCATTTAACTGACATTGCAGTGCAACCTTCTTTGCAATCGGGTTGGTGAATTCGATTCCAATCAAAAGCCCTGCTCCACGGACGGATTTCACGCCTTCAATCAGCGCAACGTCAGCCATGAGCTCTACGCCAATTGCACTGACATGCTTTAGCAAATCTTTCTTCTCGATAGTTTCGATTACTGCAAGACCGGCAGCAGTTGCAACCGGATTCCCGCCAAAGGTCGAACCGTGGTCACCCGCTTGAAATAATTCTGCTGCGCCACCTAATGCAATCATCGCACCGAGCGGAAGTCCTCCCCCGATACCTTTCGCTAAAGTGATGGCATCAGGTTTGATCCCGGAATACTCGAAACCAAACCAATCACCGGTACGACCCATTCCTGTCTGAACACAATCAAAGACGAGTAGCGCTCCGGTTTCATCGCAGAGCTCACGGAGAGCTTGCAAGTAACCATGTGGCGGGACAATAACTCCAGCTTCACCCATGATCGGCTCGACGATTACCATTGCCGTCTTCTTCGATACCTTCTTCAGCATCGCTCCCATATCTCCATATGGAACATGCGCTATACCCTTGATTAATGGCTTGAAGGGATCTCTCTTCGCAGGTTGTCCAGTCAATGAGAGAGCGCCCATCGTGCGACCATGAAACGACTCTTTTGTCGCAACAATTCTTGTTCGTCCCGTCTTGCGAGAGAGTTTGAGAGCTGCCTCATTTGCCTCTGCACCAGAGTTACAGAAGAAGACACGTGCGCTCTTATCTCCGGTCATTGAAACTAACTTGGCAGAGAGCGCTAATACATTGGGGTGAGCATAGAAGTTGCTGACATGACCCAGCGTTGCTATCTGCTTACTCACCGCCTTAACGATAGCCGGGTGTGCATGTCCGAGAACGTTAGTTGCAATGCCCGCAAGAAAATCTAGATATTCGTTTCCATCGGCATCAATTACCTTAGCGCCCTTGCCGGACACCAGTTCGATCGAAGGCGTGCCGTAATTTGCTTGGAGAGATTTGTTCCAGGACTTCATGCAATCACCAGTGTTCCTCCGCTATTGGCCAACGCATTTGCGAAAGCATCTGGATCTTTCCCGTCAATTATTCTTACCGCTATTGCACCTGCTGTAATTGCATCTAGACAGGCCTGAACTTTAGGGGCCATACCTTCAGCAAATGTCCCCTTAATGTGTTCTAGTTCATCTGCTCGGATTGTGTCGATCAAAGAATCCCTATCTGGCCAGTTTCGGTAGATTCCGGGCACATCGGTCATGATGATTAACTCTCGCGCAACGAGTGCACCTGCAACTGCAGCTGCCGCAATATCAGCATTGACGTTCAGTCCGCCATCACTCTCGACGTCATTTGCTACCGGAGAAATTACCGGCACGACGCCCTTCTCAAGAAGAACAGAAATCGCCTCTATATCGACTCGCTCAACTGTTCCGACTAAACCAAGATCGGCGATATCGCCATTGACCAATGACTTCTGTCGCGTTGCGAAGAGCGTTCCGGAGTGTCGTCCTGATATTGAAAGCGCTGCAACACCAGATTCGGTAAGTGTGGCAGCCACTGCGGGACCCACTTCATTTGAGAGAACATGTTCTACTACCGTGAAGATCTCTGGAGTTGTGATGCGAAAGCCACCCAAGAAGGTCGAGGTGATTCCTGCACCATCTAAGGCGGCGTTGATCTGCGGGCCGCCTCCGTGGATGACAACTACCTTGGCGCCCTGTGCGACGGCAGCTGCCAATTTCTTCCCAAAGGCGCCATCGTTATCTGACATTGCGTGGCCACCGAACTTAACTACAAGGATCTTGTTGCTCATGTTGAATATGCCGAATTCTCGTGTACATAGTCATGCGATAAATCGTTTGTGCGTACCGTTGCAGAAGAAGTGCCCACATTGAGATTGATGACTAACTCGACCAATCTATTTTCAAAAGAGACTCTCAATTTATCTTCAAATGGAGCAGAAGATTTTGCCACCTGAACACCATTGAGATTCACATCAATCGCTAATGAATCTATCTCAGCGTTAGCTGTTCCAACCGCCGCAAGGACACGGCCCCAATTGGGGTCGCCACCGAAGATGGCGCATTTAAGAAGATTATTACGAGCACAAGCTCTGGCAACTTCAACCGCATCACTCTCTGAAGCTGCACCAATAACCGTGATTGCTACAGTCTTAGTAGAACCTTCAGCATCTTCAATCAGCTGCGCTGCTAAAGATGAGCAGATCTCCATCAATACTTCTTCTAGTTTCTCGCTATCGAGAGTTATTCCACATGCTCCAGATCCCATTAAGAGAACGGTGTCATTGGTGGACATGCAGCCATCAGAATCAATCCGGTTATATGTGCGATCACAGACCCGTGAAAAAATTTCTTGCGCATCGCTCGGAAGATGTGCATCCGTCATGACAACGGAGAGCATTGTTGCCAAGGCAGGGGCTAACATTCCGGCACCTTTGGCGACCCCGACCGTACGAACTCCATCACGCTCGAGCTCTGCGATCTTTGGAACCGTATCGGTCGTCATTATCGAATGAGCGACATCAATGAGAGTGTCATTAGCCAAAGTTTCGGTTAATCGATCGGAGCCATCAAGGATTTTCTCCATCGGTAATCGCTCGCCAATCAGTCCAGTCGAACATACAACAACTTCTCCCGATGAGATATCGAGGAGTTGCGCAATCTTCTCCGCGGTTCGATGGGTATCAAGAAATCCCTCTGGACCAGTACAAGCATTTGCACCGCCAGAGTTAAGAATTACTGCTCTCACAATCTGACCTTTAGTGACTTCACGTGACCAAATAACTGGTGCTGCAACCACTTTATTGGTCGTATAGACGGCAGCTGCATCGAACGATGGACCAAGATTCTGGATAAGGGTGAGGTCGAAATTCCCATTTGTTTTCAGGCCCGCATGC
>JBDLWK010000068.1:0-5445 GCA_039804335.1 Actinomycetota bacterium | reverse complement strand
GCGGTAGAGCGCGGTTAATATGCCGAACTCAATTCCAACGCCGAATATTTCGGTTGTTGAAATTGGACCTTTTGCAGTTCATCTCTATGCGATCTGCATCATTACCGGCGTTGCACTTGCAATCTGGCTCGGCAACCGTCGCTTCCTTGCTGCATATCCAGAAGCTCATGGGATTGTCAGTGATGTTGCAATCATCGCTGTACCTGCCGGTGTTTTAGGTGGTCGTCTCTATCACGTCATAACTACTCCAGAGAGATTCTTTGGTGCAGATGGACGCCCGGAAGATATCCTCAAAATTTGGCAGGGGGGACTCGGCATCTGGGGTGCAATCTCCCTCGGCGCCTTGGGTGCATTTCTCGCATATAAATATCTGGCTCGCACTCGAGATCTTCCACCATTTATATTTTTCTTGGATGCACTTGCCCCCGGAATCGTCTTTGCACAAGCAATAGGTCGATGGGGTAATTGGTTTAATGCCGAACTATTCGGCCGCCCGACAAATCTTCCATGGGCGCTAGAGATTCCCCGGTGGGCACGTCCAGAGGGGTATAAAGAGTTTCTTACCTTCCATCCCACATTTCTCTATGAGTCACTCTGGTGCGCACTCGTTGGTTTCCTTCTCATCCGCCTAAGTGGGAAGCTCAAAGGCGGCCAAATTTTTGCGCTCTATATCGCAACATATTGTGCAGGCCGACTCGCCTTTGAGTTGATTCGAATCGATGAGGCAAATCTGATTGCAGGAATTCGAGTAAATGTATTTGTCTCAGTTGCCGTTGGCTTGAGCGCCCTTGTGGCGTATCGGAGATTCTCTTTCAAATCGCGGTAAGGTAGCAATATGGGTCTAGCAGAGGTAAGAATCCGCAATCGCGAACATAAGGCGCACCGAGCTGGTTGGCTACGCGCTGCCGTTCTCGGTGTTAATGATGGACTTGTCTCCACCGCTTCTCTGATGGTCGGTGTTGCAGCAGCAAGTGCATCACTCGACAATGCAAAGGCAATTATTATCTCAACCGGAATCGCCGGTATCGCTGCGGGTGCCTTATCTATGGCGGTAGGCGAGTACATCTCAGTTTCGTCGCAGACAGATATCGAAGAGTCAGATCGCCTCCTTGAGATCGAACATCTTCGAATCGATCCAGAGGGCGAGCTTGAAGAGCTTGTTTTGATCTACCAAGAGCGTGGTCTAGATGAGCCATTGGCTCGTCAGGTTGCAATCCAACTCTCTGAGCGCGATCCCTTAAATGCCCATCTTCGTGATGAACTTGGACATCATCCCCATAGCAAGGCGCAACCATTGCAGGCCTCGATTGCATCGGCGCTCTCCTTTGCCGTGGGTGGCTTCATTCCATTTCTCGGAGCTTTCGCACCATCAGTTGGCTCAATCACTCTCTCGATTGTTCTCATCACTATTGCGGGATTGGCGATCGCTGGCGCAGTGGGGGCAAAGACTGCTGGCTCAAAACTTTTGATCCCGACCTTGCGGGTCCTCATCGGCGGATGCCTCGGCATGGCGATTACAGCGGGAATCGGCCAGCTCTTCCACGTATCTGTCGCCTAACAATCAGGGATTTCTGCCTCAAATAATTGGGATTAGAGTGGGCAATAGCCCCTTTCCGTTGCTACCCTTTCGCTCTCAACCCGGGCCATCGTCGTCCCCGCGTCAGTACTTGCGTGAAGAGAGACGAACACAATGGCACTTCAATCGAACTACCCTCAACCACAGGGGCTCTATAACCCTGCCAATGAGCACGATGCTTGTGGCGTTGCCATGGTTGCAACGCTCAATAAGGTCGCAACGCATGAGATTGTCGCGCAGGCGCTTACCGCACTTCGCAACCTAGAACACCGTGGCGCATCAGGTGCAGAGCCTGATTCAGGTGATGGTGCCGGAATCTTGATACGCGTCCCAGATGCCTTCTATCGCGCGGAAGTTAACTTCACTCTTCCTGCCGAAGGTTCGTATGCAACTGGAATCGCATTCGTTGCACGAGATGCAGCAGGCGAAGGAAAAGATCTCAAAGGCGAGATTGAAAAGCTAGCAAATGAAGAAGGTTTAGTTGTACTCGGCTGGCGTCAACTTCCCATTAACTCAACAACTCTTGGAAAGACCGCGCTCTCAGTCATGCCAGATTTCCAGCAAATCTTTATCGCTGGCAAGAATGGTGAATCTGGTTTAGCTCTAGATCGCAAGGTCTTCTGCCTTCGCAAGCGCGCAGAGCACTCACTCGAGCTCTACTTCCCATCACTTTCATCCCAGACAATTGTCTATAAGGGAATGCTTACTACAGGTCAGCTTGAAGAGTTCTTCCCTGATCTCAGCGATGAGCGCGTGGTATCACCACTTGCACTCGTTCACTCACGCTTTTCTACAAATACATTCCCATCGTGGCCGCTTGCCCACCCATATCGCTTTATTGCTCACAACGGTGAAATCAATACCGTTAAGGGAAATCGAAACTGGATGCGCGCCCGCGAATCTCTATTGAAGAGCGAGTACTTTGGCGAAGATCTCAATCGCATCTTCCCAATCGTCGAAATGTCAGGTTCTGACTCTGCCTCTTTCGATGAGGTACTTGAGCTTCTCTACCTCGGTGGCCGTTCACTTCCACACTCTGTTTTGATGATGATTCCAGAGGCCTGGGAGAACCACGCGACGATGTCACAGAAGCGCCGTGATTTCTATGCATTCCATGCATCAATGATGGAACCTTGGGATGGTCCAGCGTGTGTCACATTTACAAATGGCCACCAAGTAGGCGCTGTCCTCGATCGTAATGGTCTACGCCCATCACGTTATTGGGTGACAGATGACGGGCTCGTGGTCCTTGCCTCTGAAGTTGGCGTTCTCGATTTCCCAGCAGAGAAGATTGTTCGCAAGGGTCGTTTGCAACCAGGAAAGATGTTCTTAGTTGATATCGAATCTGGTCGCATCATCGAAGATGATGAAATTAAAGATTCGCTCGCAGATGCAGCGCCTTATGGCCAGTGGCTTTCTGATGGAATGGTTAAGCTCTCTGAGCTTCCATCGCGAGAGCACATTATCTATCCCCATAAATCAGTTGTTCGCCGCCAGAAAGCATTTGGCTATACCGAAGAAGAGCTCAAGATCATTATCGCTCCGATGGCAAAGTCCGGGGGAGAGGCCCTTGGATCCATGGGAACTGATTCACCAATTGCTGCCCTTTCAAATAAGCCGCGTCTTCTATTTGATTACTTCACCCAGCTCTTTGCGCAGGTAACAAATCCTCCGCTCGATGCAATTCGTGAAGAGTTAGTCACAAGTCTCGGCGGATCTATCGGTCCAGAGCACAACTTGCTCGATCCAGGTCCAGATTCTTGTAAGCAGATCTCACTTGCATTCCCAGTCATCGATAACGATGAGCTGGCAAAGATCATCAACATCAACGTTGATGATGAGTACCCAGAGCTTGCTGCATATGTAGTGCGCGGACTTTTCCCAGTAACCGGTGATGGAAATACTCTGCGCCAGCGTTTAGAGGAAATCAAACTTGAAGTCTCGCAAGCGATCAAAGATGGCGCACATGTCATCGTTCTCTCTGACCGCGATGGCGATGCTGAAGATTGCCCAATTCCTTCTCTTCTTCTGACAGCAGCCGTGCATCACCATCTCATTCGCGAGAAGACTCGTACACAGGTAGGTCTAATCGTTGAAGCGGGAGATGTTCGCGAGGTTCACCACGTTGCGCTGCTCGTTGGTTATGGCGCCGCAGCGGTAAATCCATATCTCGTTATGGAATCTGCCGAAGATTTGGTTCGCCAAGGTGTCATCACTGGAATCTCTCCAGAGAAGGCGGTACGTAACACGATCAAGGCGCTCGGTAAGGGTGTTTTGAAGGTAATGTCGAAGATGGGTATTTCAACGATCTCCTCATATACCGGCGCACAGGTCTTTGAAGCGATTGGTATCGCACAAGATGTTGTTGATGAATTCTTCGTTGGAACAACTTCACGACTCGGCGGCGTTGATCTCGACATCATCGCAGAAGAGACAATCAAGCGTCACTTCTTGGCTTATCCAGTAGGCGGAGAAATCCCTGGTGCGAAGAAACTTCCCGTAGGCGGCGAGTACCAATGGCGTCGCGATGGTGAGCCACACCTTTTCAATCCAGAGACAGTATTTGCGCTGCAGCACTCAACACGCAATAAGCGTTATGACATCTTTAAGCGCTATACAACTCAGATCAATGATCAGAGCAAGGCGCTCATGACCCTACGTGGTCTCTTTGAATTCAAGACAAATACACCTATTTCAATCGATGAAGTTGAACCAATCTCAGAAATCGTCAAGCGCTTCTCAACCGGCGCAATGTCCTATGGATCGGTATCGGCAGAGGTTCATGAGACTCTTGCAATTGCAATGAACCGTCTCGGAGCAAAATCCAATACGGGTGAAGGCGGCGAAGATCCGATTCGCTTTATTCCACTTGAAAATGGAGACTCGAAGCGTTCTGCAATTAAGCAGGTTGCGTCAGGTCGATTCGGTGTTACAAGTAATTACCTTGTCAACGCCGATGATATTCAGATCAAAATTGCACAGGGCGCAAAGCCTGGTGAAGGCGGACAGCTGCCGGGCAACAAGGTCTATCCATGGATCGCGAAGGCTCGTTATTCGACTCCGGGCGTAGGACTTATTTCGCCACCACCGCATCACGACATCTACTCAATTGAAGATCTCGCACAGTTGATTCACGATCTTAAGAATGCAAATAAGGATGCGCGAGTACACGTCAAACTTGTCGCTGAAGTTGGAGTGGGAACCGTCGCTGCTGGTGTCTCAAAGGCACATGCTGACGTTGTCCTAATCTCAGGGCACGATGGCGGAACAGGTGCATCACCATTGACTTCACTTAAGCATGCCGGAGCTCCATGGGAGCTCGGTTTAGCTGAGACGCAACAGACTCTGCTTCTCAATGGACTCCGCGATCGAATCGTTGTTCAGGCAGATGGGCAGCTCAAAACTGGTCGCGATGTTGTGATCGCTGCTTTGTTGGGTGCAGAAGAGTATGGATTTGCAACTGCGCCACTTGTTGTCTCAGGCTGCATCATGATGCGCGTCTGCCACTTGGATACATGTCCAGTGGGAGTCGCAACGCAGAACCCAGAGCTTCGCGCACGTTTCACCGGTAAGCCTGAATTCGTGGAGACATTCTTCGAATACATCGCTGAGGAAGTCCGTGAACTCTTGGCCGCTCTTGGATTTAGAACGCTGCAAGAGGCGATCGGTCACGTTGAATATCTCGAGACAAAGCGCGCAGTCGATCACTGGAAGAGCGCTGGACTTGATCTTTCTCCGTTGCTCGTTCGTCCAGATGTTGAGTCCTCGCTCTACTGCACAACAACACAAGACCATGGACTTGCTGCAGCGCTCGATAACACATTGATTGAGAAGGCTGCGCCTGCTCTAACAAAGGGGGAGAAGGTCAC
>JBDLWK010000067.1:0-5463 GCA_039804335.1 Actinomycetota bacterium | reverse complement strand
CCATGCCCGAGCCTCTTTAGGGCCAGCAGTTAAATATGTTTGAAGTCCAAGAGTGTCAAAGCCAACGCGTGCAAGTGTTGCAAGACCTGGCTCTGTCATCCCAACTGCTTCCAATAGTTCAAGAGCATCTTCATCAGGAAGTTCTGCAAGCTCTGCCTCTGTCTTTGCATCAAGGAAGATTGCCTCTGCTGGTGCGACAAGTGCCGATAGCTTTGCACGAAGTTCGGTATCACCGAGTTCAGCTGCATCTACATTGAAGACATAGAGGAACGGCTTTGCCGTTAAGAGGTGAAGCTCGTAGATAAGTGCGAGATCAACCTTTGAAGTTGAAAGTGGCTTACCTGATTGAAGATGTGCCTCTGCCTCTTTGACCGCTTCAAGAACTGCGGTCTTGGTCTTATCTGTACGCGCCTCTTTCTCAAGACGTGGAATCGCTTTCTCAATTGTCTGTAAGTCAGCGAGCGCGAGTTCGGTATTGATTGTCTCGATATCACTAGAAGGATCAACGCGACCATCAACGTGAACGACATCGCCATCAGTGAAGACGCGGATTACCTGACAGATTGCATCGGTCTCGCGGATATTGGCCAAGAACTTATTGCCAAGGCCGGCACCTTCTGAAGCGCCCTTGACGATTCCGGCGATATCTACAAATGAGAGGGCGGCTGGAAGTAGCTTCTCTGAACCGAAGATTGTGGCCAGCTTTGCTAGGCGCTCATCCGGCACACCTACGACGCCCACATTGGGTTCGATGGTGGCGAAGGGGTAGTTGGCTGCCAGGACGTTGTTCTTGGTCAAGGCGTTGAAGAGGGTCGACTTTCCGACGTTGGGAAGGCCGACGATTCCGATGGAGAGGCTCATAGTGGTCGAGCGTACGGCGTGGGCTGCGCATCCGTGAAATCAGCCGATTTGTCACCGCCTCCTGCGACGATAGCCCCATGTCCAACGCGCTTATTACAACTCTCGTCCTTCTTATTGGCCTCATAGTCGGCCTTGCTATCGGCATCTGGTTTGGTCGATCACAGGCATCTCAATCTCAAGGTTCTACCAATAATGACCTCGTCGCACTCAAGGCTCTCCTCGAAAAAAGTGAAGAGCGCCTGAGAGAGGCAGAGAGCAAGAACGAGAGCCAGGCGAAGATTGCAACGCAGATGGAGGAGATGAAGACAACGGTCGAACGTATGCGCGTGCAGGCGCAGGATGCGGCAGAGAAAAGAGTTGCTTCTGAGGTCGAACTGAAGTCAACAATCAATGAGATGCGCACCGCTTCAACTTCGCTCTTTGATGAGACTCGCAAGATTGCCGGCGCTCTCTCTAGTTCACAATCTCGCGGAAAATTTGGTGAGGCCCAACTCGAGTTACTACTCGAACAAGCAGGATTACGTGAAGGTATCGAATACGATGCACAGCGCTCTACAACCGATGCCGACTCATCTGGAATTCCAGATATCACGGTAAAGATGCCAGGAAATTCACGGCTCTTTATCGACTCTAAATTTCCATTCGAACGTTTTCTCGATGCCTTTGCCACAGAAGATCAGAGCTTGCGTGATGAGTACCTGACATCACATACCAAGGATCTGCTCAAGCATGTCGATGCGCTAACAAAGCGCGGTTATCACAAATCAGCAGGCAGCCCTGATGTCGTTGTTCTCTTCCTCCCCTTCGAGACTCTCCTGGCAGAGGCGCTCCGCCTTGATCCACAGCTACTAGAGAAGGCCTTTAAGGTCGGTGTCACAATCGCTACGCCGACATCGATGATGGCGCTTCTTCGTACCGTCGGACATATCTTTACCCGCAACAAATTGGCTGAGAATGCCGATGACATTACTAAGGTGGCATCCACATTCTTAAAGAACATCACCTTGTTGCATAGCAAGATTGTCGCTGTAGGTCAGGCAATTAATAAGACCTCTAAGGCTTATGAGGATCTGATTCCAACGGCAGAGAAGACTGTTCTCTCACCTGCAAAGAAAATCAGCGCTCTTGGTGTTGCCGGGGATAAGGAGAAGCTCGCAATCGCCTATCCTGAGGCGCCTGCAGATGTTCGCGAGCTCAATAGCCCTGATCTCGTTGATGGCGATGACTTTATCGATGTTGAAATTGTTGAGGGGTAAGTAATGTCAGAGAAGAAGCTCTCCGTAAAGAAGCCAGCAATCCCTGGTCCCGGTTTAAAGAAGCAGGGAATCATTGTTCTGCAAGTTATCTTTATCGCCCTCTTCACCCTCGCCGAACTCTTTATCCGCGGTGGCGCAGGTTTTCTCTCCGGCTTTATATTGATTGTTGTTACCTATGGCGGAGTTGCTTACGGCCGTACTGGCACACGTTATGTAACAGCCGTGACCCCACCGCTTGCATATGCAGCAACTGCCTTGTTCTACACAGTAATGACAGATGGCCTTCGCATCTCTCGCGTCGGCGTTGATTTCATGGCAGCTCTCGCCAGCGTTGCGCCCTTTATGTTGATCGCCGCAGCTTATGGTTGGTATCAATTCCTTAATGAGAAGGCGAAGAACCGTCCTTCAAAGCGGAGAGCAGCCACCGCTTAATAACTAGATCGAGCTCCAAAAATCAGCAATTGCTTTTGCTGTTGACTCTGGTTGATCTTCATTGGGGCAGTGCCCTGCATCTTCAATCACAGAAACCGGTGCAGATAAATCTTTTGCCATCTGATCCTGCATCGCCAGCGGCCAAGCATCATCGCTCTCGCCATATATGACATGGGATGGAATCTTTGTAGCGACGACTTCAGGAATTACAGATGTAAAGGTTGAGAGATCTTTCGCCTGTTCCAAGATTGATGCAGGATCATTGGCGAGCCAACGCTTCTGCATCAGCGCCTCGCGCTTATGGCCCACGTAAAGAACCCCGGCAAATTCATCCCAACTCTCTTGCATCGTCTTGCCGGGTTGTCTCTCGAGAATCACCTTGGAGAGTCCGAGATTCTCGCGGGAATGAGGACCGGAACAGAAGAGGGTCAGCGATGCGAATAGTTCAGGTTGAAGGATGACTGCGCGTTGAGCGACTGCGCCACCATATGAATGGCCGAATAGATGTGGTGACGAGAGATTGTAATGACGAGCAACCTCGATTGCATCGCGAGCATATGCCTGCATGGAATATGTCGATCCATCTGCAGAATGCGGTGATTCATGAATACCGCGGTGATCGTATGCAAAGGTGCGATATCCACGTGCTGCGAGTAATGGGCCGATATAGTCGAAATCTTCTTTACTGCCGGTAAATCCATGGATCAAAATTGCATCGCCCTTATAGCTCGATGGCTCAAAGATATTGATTGCTAGCTGACCTTGTGAAAGCTCAACCAACTGACTCATTATTTTCCTGCAGCCTTCATCTCTGCGCGCAGGTTCTGTGGCAACGCGAAGGTGAGTGATTCTTTCTTCGCCTCTACTTCTTCTTGATCATGGTAACCATGAACATCAAGCCACTTCAAGAGATCTTGAACCAAGATCTCTGGCACAGATGCACCGCTAGTAACACCAACAGTCTCAACGCCGACCAGCCACTCATCCTTAGCCTCTGATGCATAATCAACAAGGTAGGCAGCCTTTGCTCCATATTCGAGCGCAACTTCAACTAAGCGAACTGAGTTGGAAGAGTTTGTTGAGCCGACAACGAGTACGAGATCTGATTGCGCTGCAATGCCACGAATAGCTTCCTGGCGGTTCTGCGTTGCATAACAGATGTCATCTGATGGTGGAGATGCAATCTCTGGAAAACGCTCCTTCAAGATTGCTACGGATTCGAGAGTTTCGTCGACGCTCAAAGTTGTCTGACTCAACCAGATTAGATTCTTGCCTGGCGTTGGCTGCACATTACGCGCACCATCTAGCCCATCAATAACGCGAACTTTGCCAGGTGCTTCACCGGCGGTTCCTTCAACTTCTTCATGGCCTTCGTGGCCGATAAGGAGAATCTCGGTATCCGCATCTGCAAAGCGCTTGACCTCATGGTGCACCTTTGTCACCAATGGACATGTTGCATCGATTGTCTTTAAGTTTCGTGCCGCTGCTTGTTCGTGAACTGCGGGAGAGACTCCGTGGGCTGAGAAGACGACTGTTTTACCCTCTGGCACTTCATCGGTCTCATTGACGAAGATGACTCCGCGCTGTTCGAGAGTTGCGACGACATGCTTATTATGGACAATCTCTTTACGGACATAGAGAGGGGCTCCGTAGAGCTCGAGCGCCTTTTCAACGGTAACAATTGCGCGGTCAACGCCGGCACAATATCCACGCGGCGCAGCGATCAAAACTCTCTTGGTCATGGCTGCAGTCTATTAGCCTTGCCCCATGTTCGAAACTTCAAGTGAATCTCCCGCGCCAGTACGCGTGGTCACGGAAGCGATAAAAGAGTATGTAGACCGCCTCGGTCCAATCTGGATTGAGGGCGAGATCGCAGAGCTCAACGAACGTAGCGGGATGATGGCATTTATGCGCCTGCGCGATACCAGCGCCGATATGAGCCTTTCAGTGATGTGCCATAAATCAGTAATCGCCGCAGTAAAGCCGCTACCGGCCAATGCCCGCGTTGTGATTTACGCAAAGCCATCTTGGTATACAAAATCTGGAACTTTATCGATGGCAGCCAAGGAGATTCGCCAAGTCGGTGTTGGTGAACTGCTTGCCCGACTGGAAGCTCTTAAATCTTTATTGGCAGATGAAGGTCTCTTCTCGATTGATCGAAAAGTACCTCTACCGGTCTTGCCTCGCAAAGTTGGTCTGATCTGTGGTCGCAATACTGATGCCGAGAAGGATGTCGTTGAAAATGCACGACGTCGCTGGCCGGCAGTTGAATTTGAGATTCGAGAGGTAACAGTCCAGGGAGCTGCTGCAGTAGTTGAAGTGTCTGCCGCACTTTGTGAACTTGAGGCAGATAGCGAAGTTGATGTCATCATCATTACTCGTGGTGGTGGATCTTTTGAGGATCTCCTCCCCTTCAGCGATGAGTCTTTGATTCGCCTTGCCGCTTCCTGTGAAACACCCATTGTCAGTGCCATCGGCCACGAGAAAGATTCACCGCTCCTTGATTTAGTTGCCGATTACCGAGCATCGACTCCGACAGATGCAGCAAAGCGAGTGGTCCCTGATATTGCTGAAGAGATTTCAAATATTCAAAAACTCCGTGATCGTGCGTTCCGCGCCCTTTCTGCGCGGGTGGAGTATGAAGGTAACTTCATTGCGCAGTTGAGATCTCGCCCGGTAATGAAAGACCCAGGGGCCTTCTTGACTATTTTGAGTGAAGAGCTGAACGACCTTCGAGAGAGATCTCGCCGTAGCTTTACCGCAACGATTGGCGCAGAACAGAAAGAGCTCAAGGCAATTACCGCCCATCTCCGTTCACTCTCACCGCAATCAACGCTCGACCGCGGTTACTCGGTGGTGCGCAGCGCCTCCGGTGATGTTATCCGTGACCCCAAGCAGTTGAAGTCGGGTGATC
>JBDLWK010000066.1:0-5492 GCA_039804335.1 Actinomycetota bacterium | reverse complement strand
GCTCTTCACCTCCCGTCATGCAGAACCCGTTCCAGGAACATGTGTCACTGTGACTTTGGAAGGTCGCCGCCCGCTGTTGGCGGAGATTCAAGCGCTCGTCAGCGCAGGTCGCGAGAGCGATTTTGGAAATGCCCGCCGCGTAGTTAGCGGTCTCGATTCTGCCCGAACCTCAATGACCTTAGCGGTTCTCGAACTTCGCGCCCATGTTCGGGTGGGTGGTCGTGATGTCTATGCTGCAACAGTTGGCGGAATGAAGATGACCGAACCCGCAGCAGATTTAGCCCTCGCACTCGCGGTCGCATCTGCTGCAAAAGGTTTAGCTCTTCCAGGTGACCTGGTTGCAATTGGTGAGGTTGGTCTTGCAGGTGAGATTCGTAAAGTCAGCGGCGTTGGTCGACGACTAGCTGAAGCACATCGACTTGGCTTTAAACGAGCACTTGTTCCCACCGGTAGCGATGTGACAATTGCCGGCATGGAGATCGTTGAAGTATCTCGCCTTGACCAAGCAATTGCTCGAGTAAAGATCAACGCTGACTAATGTATGAGAAGCTGATCACTGATTGGTTCAAGAAGAATAAGCGCGACCTACCTTGGCGAAAGACAGATGCTTGGGGCGTATTAGTTTCAGAGATTATGTTGCAGCAGACTCCAGTTCAGCGAGTCTTACCGGTCTATAACGAGTGGATGAACCGTTGGCCGACCCCCGCCCATCTTGCAAAGGCGACTCCTGCCGAAGTAATAACTGCATGGGGTCGATTGGGTTATCCGCGAAGAGCGCTACGGTTACATGAATGCGCGAAGGTGATTACTACCGAACTTAAAGGCGTGATACCTGCAACTGAAGTTGAACTTCGTAAGTTGCCGGGTATCGGTGAATACACAGCAGCGGCCATGGTTGCATTCGCATTTAAAGGATCATCGCTCGTACTAGATATCAATATTCGTCGTCTCTTTTCACGGCTCTATAAAGGTGAAGAGTCGCCGAGCGCCGCTCCGACAAAAGCGGAGCGCGTTGAGTATGCACAATACATTCCAGAGAAGAACGCACATCTTTGGGCAGCTGCGACAATGGAGCTCGGTGCACTTATCTGTACGGCAAAGAACCCACTCTGCGGGCGCTGCCCGGTTGCTGATCATTGCGCCTGGCGAAGCCTAGATTTCCCTGCATCTGAGCGAGTAAAGCGCACTCAGACATGGCATGGAACCGATCGCCAATGTCGCGGAACAATCGTGCAGGCCTTACGTGAGAATCCAACGCTGACCAAGAAGCAGGTTCATCTGCTCTGGGATGTTCCATCTCAAGTTGAGAAGGCAATCCTTACACTTCTTGATGATGGACTCATTGAAGAGCGAGGAAAGAGCTCTTACTCGCTCCCCCGTTAAGCAGTTGGCGCTTCGGCAAGATCCTCTGGTGAATCAGGGGTCATTGCCTTAGGAGCACCAGTGAAGGTGAACTTTGCATCCGCTTCAACACCTTCAACATCGACCACGATGATTTCACCCGCCTTGAGCTCACCGAACAAGATGCGCTCTGAGAGAGCATCTTCGATTTCACGCTGAATCACGCGACGCAATGGGCGTGCGCCAAGCAGTGGGTCATATCCACGCGCTGCAAGTAGATCCTTAGCGGCCTGTGTAAGTTCGATTCCCATATCTTTAGCCTTAAGGCGATCATCGAGACCTGCAACCATAAGATCAACAATCTGAATGATCTGATCCTTAGTTAACTGGTGGAAGACGATGACATCATCGATACGGTTGAGGAACTCAGGACGGAAGTGGCTCTTAAGCTCATCCGCAACCTTGCCCTTCATGCGCTCGTAATTTCCAAGATCATCATCTGCAGCAGAGAAGCCGAGTCCGAGTGACTTAGAGATATCACGTGTACCGAGGTTGGTTGTCATGATGATGACAGTGTTCTTAAAGTCGACGGTGCGACCTTGTGAATCTGTCAGACGTCCATCTTCAAGAACTTGAAGAAGTGAGTTAAAGATATCTGGGTGAGCCTTCTCGATCTCATCGAAGAGAACGACTGAGAATGGACGGCGACGAACCTTCTCAGTGAGCTGTCCACCTTCGTCATATCCAACATATCCTGGAGGAGCACCGAAGAGACGTGATGCTGTATGGCGCTCTGAATATTCAGACATATCCAATTGGATAAGTGCTGACTCATCACCGAAGAGGAACGATGCAAGTGTGCGTGAGAGCTCGGTCTTACCAACGCCAGAAGGACCGGCGAAGATAAATGAGCCACCAGGGCGCTTTGGATCCTTAAGGCCTGCACGAGTACGACGAATCGCCTGTGACAAAGCCTTGATTGCTTGATCTTGGCCGATAACGCGACGATGGAGTTCATCTTCCATGCGAAGTAGTCGAGCAGTCTCTTCTTCAGTCAACTTAAATACCGGGATACCAGTTGATGCAGAGAGCACCTGAGCGATGAGTTCTTCATCTACCTCGGTGACCTTATCGAGATCTGTTGCCTTCCAATTCTTCTCTGCCTCTAACTTCTCTGCGATAAGAGTCTTCTCTTTATCGCGAAGTGCAGCAGCTCCTTCGAAATCCTGACCGTCAATTGCAGATTCCTTAGCCTTGCGAGCTTCAGCGATCTTGGTATCGAATTCACGGAGTTCGGCAGGTGCTGTCATTCGCTTAATGCGAAGGCGTGAACCAGCCTCATCGATAAGGTCAATCGCCTTATCTGGAAGGAAGCGATCAGAGATGTAGCGATCTGCAAGGTTTGCAGCAGCTGCAAGAGCGCCATCGGTAATTGATACGCGGTGGTGTGTCTCGTAGCGATCGCGAAGACCCTTCAAGATTTCGATGGTGTGAGCAACTGATGGCTCTTTCACCTGGATTGGTTGGAAGCGACGCTCGAGCGCTGCATCCTTCTCGATGTGCTTGCGGTACTCATCAAGTGTTGTTGCACCAATTGTCTGGAGCTCACCGCGAGCAAGCATTGGCTTCAAGATGCTTGCAGCATCGATTGCGCCTTCTGCTGCTCCTGCACCGACGAGCGTATGGATCTCATCGATAAAGATAATGATGTCGCCGCGAGTTTTAATCTCTTTCAGAACCTTCTTGAGGCGCTCTTCGAAATCTCCACGGTAACGTGAACCGGCAACAAGTGCACCTAGATCGAGTGAGTAGAGCTGCTTATCCTTCAAAGTCTCTGGCACATCGTTCTTAGCAATCGCCTGAGCGAGACCTTCAACAACTGCAGTCTTACCGACACCTGGTTCACCAATTAGAACTGGGTTGTTCTTTGTGCGGCGAGAGAGAATCTGCATGACGCGTTCGATTTCTTCATCGCGACCAATAACTGGATCGAGCTTGCCTTCGCGAGCTGCAACAGTGAGGTTGCGACCGAATTGATCGAGAACCAAAGATGTTGATGGAGTTCCTTCTGCAGGTCCACCTTGTGTGACTGCCTCTTTACCCTGGTAACCAGAGAGAAGTTGAATCACAGTTGAACGGACGCGATTGAGATCTGCACCGAGCTTTACGAGAACCTGTGCTGCAACGCCTTCACCTTCGCGGATCAGGCCGAGGAGGATGTGCTCTGTACCAATGTAATTGTGTCCGAGTTGGAGCGCTTCACGGAGTGAGAGTTCGAGAACTTTCTTTGCTCGGGGTGTGAATGGGATGTGGCCACTTGGAGCCTGCTGTCCCTGACCAATGATTTCTTCCACCTGTGCGCGAACAGCATCGAGTGAGATGCCAAGGGATTCGAGACCCTTTGCTGCAACGCCTTCACCTTCATGGATGAGGCCGAGGAGGATGTGCTCGGTACCGATGTAGTTGTGGTTGAGCATGCGTGCCTCTTCTTGCGCCAAGACAACGACTCGGCGGGCTCGATCTGTAAAGCGCTCAAACATCTATGACTCCTTCGATAAAGCGGGCACTGCGAGGATGGTTAGCCTATCGCCGACCTATAGGTAGGCGCGAGGCGGAGTTATTACGCTTGTAGAACCCCAAATATGGGGCTGATATTCCCTCGCAGGGCCGCTATTTAGAGGCTCTTTAGAGAGTCAGGAGCATTCGGGTATTGCCGAGGGTATTTGGCTTCACCGATTCGAGATCCAGGAACTCAGCCACACCCGCGTCATAAGAGCGTAGAAGTTGGGCATATACATCAGGTTCGACTGGCGTTCCCTGGATTTCTACAAAGCCGATACTGCCAAAGAATTCAGTCTGGAAGGTAAGGCAGAAGATTCTCTTTACGCCGACTTCTCGAGCACGACGAGTTATCTCATTCAGAATCGAGTGGCCGATTCCTTGCTTTTGAAAATCTTTAGAGACAGCAACTGTACGTACTTCTGCGAGATCTTCCCAGAGAATGTGAAGGGCTCCGCAACCAACGACAGCGCCATCTTTTTCAGCGACAACAAACTCTTGAACTGATTCATAAAGAGTTACTGTTTCTTTAGAGAGCATCTGCCCAGGTGCGGCATAAGAATCTACAAGCGCGCGAATTTCCTTCACATCACTTGTGCGAGCTGCGCGAACCGTGATCATTATCTTTATTCGACCTCTGGCTTTACCAATGGGAACAAGATCGTTTCGCGAATTCCTAGACCGGTAAGGGCCATGAGCAGACGATCTACACCCATACCCATTCCACCCATTGGTGGCATTCCGAATTCCATTGCACGTAAGAAATCTTCATCAACCTGCATTGCTTCCAGGTCGCCCTTTGCGCCGAGTTGAGCCTGCTCAACTAAGCGATCACGCTGAATCACTGGATCGATAAGTTCGGAGTAGCCAGTTGCTAATTCGAAACCATCTACGTAGAGATCCCACTTTTCAACAACGCCAGGTGTCTCGCGATGTGCGCGAACTAGTGGAGAGGTATCTACCGGGTAACCCATAACAAATGTTGGTTCGATTAATTGATCAGAGGCAACATGCTCGAAGATTTCTTCGGCAAGCTTGCCGGTGACCCACTTTGGATCAATCTTCATGCCGAGCTTCTCTGCATACTTCTTGAGATCTGCATAAGGGGTTAGCGCTGTTACCGTCTCGCCAACGCCCTCAGAGATAGCGTCATATAAGGAGATTTCCTTCCATGTACCGCCGAGATCTTTCTGTGAGCCATCTGCATGTGTCACTACAAGTGAACCGGCAACAGCCATAGCGGCGTTCTGGATCAAGGTACGAGTGACATCAGCGATTGAGCGCCAATCTCCATAAGACATATATGACTCAACCATTGCAAACTCTGGTGAGTGCGAAGAATCTGCACCCTCGTTACGGAAGTTGCGGTTGATTTCAAAGACGCGCTCGATTCCACCAACGACACAGCGCTTTAAGAAGAGTTCGGGTGCGATACGCATATAGAGATCCATGTCGTATGCATTTGAGAAAGTCTTAAATGGACGTGCAGCTGCTCCACCGTGCATTACCTGCAACATTGGTGTCTCGACTTCGATGAAGTCGAAGCCATTAAAAGTTTCGCGCAATGAGCGCATCACTTGTGGGCGCATACG
>JBDLWK010000065.1:0-5539 GCA_039804335.1 Actinomycetota bacterium | reverse complement strand
CCTGCCGCAATTATCCGCGCTTCACAGCAGACAGTTGGTGCATAATGCCACGTTTGAAAATCACACAGATTAAGTCAACAGTTGGCAATAAGCCAGAGATTCGTAACACTGTTCGTTCTCTCGGTTTAAAGCGCATCAACGATGTTGTCGTTAAGGAAGACCGTCCAGAAATTCGTGGCATGGCAGTAGCTGCTCGCCACTTGATCAAGGTAGAGGAGGTCGAATAAAGATGACACTAAAACTTCATCACCTTCGTCCAGCTCCAGGTGCTAAGAAAGCTAAGACTCGTAAGGGTCGCGGTGAGGCATCAAAGGGTAAGACCGCAGGTCGCGGTGGCAAGGGAACTCACGCTCGTAATACCGTTCGTATCGGTTTCGAGGGTGGTCAGCTTCCACTCGTCATGCGTCTTCCAAAGCTTCGTGGCTTTAAGAACCCAGCACGCGTTGAATACCAGGCGGTTAACGTCTCAACAATCAACGCACTCTTCCCAAAGGGTGGCGATGTAACAGTTGCTGACCTCATTGCGAAGGGCGCAGTTCGCGATTCATTGCCTGTAAAGGTTCTTGGAAATGGCGATATTGCGGTCAAGGTTTCAGTTACAGCACATGCATTCTCAGCTTCAGCAATCGAGAAGATTGCAGCAGCTGGCGGATCAACAACAACACTGTAAAACCAGTAAGTCCAAGATTAAAGAGAGTGGAGAAGATTGATGCTTAGCGCATTTGGAATGGCATTTAAGACGCCTGAACTTCGAAAGAAAATCTTCTTCACCCTCTCAATCATGGCGCTTTTCCGCTTTGGTTCAGTAGTTCCAACTCCTGGCGTCTCATATGCAAACGTCAAGCAGTGTATTGATGGCGCCGATACTTCAGGCCTCTTCGGTCTTATCAACTTATTCTCTGGTGGAGCTCTCTTGCAGCTCTCAGTCTTTGCGCTCGGCATCATGCCTTACATCACCGCATCGATCATCGTTCAATTGCTTACCGTTGTAATCCCTCGCTTCGAAACACTGAAGAAAGAGGGACAGTCAGGTCAGCAGACACTTACTCAGTACACCCGTTACCTCACAATCGGTCTCGCTATCTTGCAGTCAACAGGTTTGATTGCAGTTGCGCGCACACCAGGTCGTTTGATCTCCGGCTGTAATCTTGCAATTATTCCTGACACTTCATGGCAGCGTATTGTCACCATGATCGTTGTTATGACAGCTGGAACATCTGTTGTTATGTGGCTCGGTGAGCTCATCACAGATCGTGGCGTCGGTAACGGTATGTCAATCTTGATCTTTACATCTATCGCAGCAGGATTCCCAGGCCAGCTCTGGGCAATCAAGGTCTCAAAGGGCTTGCCTGTATTCCTCTTCGTTCTCGCAATGGGAGTCGCAGTCGTTGCAGCAGTTGTCTTCGTTGAGCAGGCTCAGCGCCGTATTCCGGTTCAATATGCCAAGCGCATGGTTGGACGTCAGGCATATGGAGGAACATCAACTTATATTCCAATTAAGGTAAACCAGGCTGGTGTTATCCCGGTTATCTTCGCATCATCACTTCTCTACATCCCATCGCTCGTTGTTAACTTTACAAATAGCCAAGCGGGTTGGGCTGTATGGATTTCACGTAACCTCGTTAACGGTGACAACTGGATCTACATCACCGCTTACTCAGCTTTGATTATCTTCTTTACATACTTCTATGTTGCAATCACATTTAACCCTGATGAAGTTGCAGATAATATGAAGCGCTACGGTGGATTTATTCCTGGTATTCGTGCTGGCCGTCCAACATCTGAGTACCTCACATATGTTCTCTCACGTATTACAGCTCCAGGCGCTATCTACCTCTCACTCGTTGCGATTATTCCAATCATCGCGCTCGTGGCCTTTGGCGCTTCACAGAACTTCCCATTCGGTGGAACAGCGATTCTGATTGTTGTAGGCGTTGGTCTTGATACTGCAAAGCAGATCGAGTCACAGCTCCAGCAGCGTTCATACGAAGGCTTCCTTAAGTAATGCGCCTCGTCCTGGTAGGACCACCAGGTGCGGGCAAAGGAACACAAGCACAGTTCTTAGCCGCGCACTACGGCATTCCACATATCTCTACTGGAGATATCTTCCGCGCAAATCTCAAAGAGAATACTGCGCTGGGGCAAGAAGCTAAGACTTTTATGGATGCAGGCCAATTAGTTCCTGACTCAGTAACAAATGCAATGGTCAAAGATCGCCTAACTTGGGAAGATGCAGCTAACGGCTTCCTTCTCGACGGTTTTCCACGTAACGTAGTTCAGGCTGAAGTCTTACGCGCAATTCTCGCTGAGAAGCGCACTCCACTCGATGCCGTCCTTGAGCTCGCAATCCCTAATGAATTGATTATCGGCCGACTCTCTTCACGCCGCACCTGTCGCGCTTGTGGCGCTCCATCTGGCCCAGATGCCACATCATGTTCGGCATGTGGGGGAGCAGAGCTCTACCAGCGTGAGGATGATAAGGCTGAAGTTATTGGTAAGCGCCTCGATGTCTATGAAGAGCAGACAGCGCCAATTATTCACTTCTATCGTACAGAGGGCTTACTTATCACTATCGATGCAGATGGCGAGATCGCTGAGATCACAGAACGCGCAACATCTGCACTTGCTCGCGTAAAAGCATAATTTAGGTAGCTCTTATGGCGATTCAAATCAAAGACCTTGATCAACTCAAGGTAATGCGCCGTGCTGGGCTAGTCGTTGCTGAAATTCATAAAGCGATCCGTGAAAATATTAAAATTGGCATGACAACAGATGCCCTCGATGTAATTGCGGCATCAACAATTAAGCGCGCTGGCGGAACTCCAAACTTCCTTAACTATCACGGATATCCGAAGACCATCTGCGTCTCAGTCAATGAGGAGATTGTCCACGGAATTCCTGGTCCGCGAATTCTTAACGATGGCGACTTAGTCTCTATCGATTGCGGCGCAATTATCGATGGCTGGCATGGTGATGCCGCTTTCTCTATTGGACTTGGCACAGTAGATCCAGAAGATCAGAAGATGATGGATGTCTGTGAAGAATCAATGTGGCTCGGAATCGCAGCAGGATCACTGAATGCACGTCTTTCAGATATTGGCCATGCAATCGAGCAGTATGTAAATTCGCAAGGAAAGTACGGAATCTTGCGCGAATACGGTGGACATGGCATCGGCACTGAGATGCATCAAGAGCCACACGTCCTTAACTTTGGCCGCAAAGGTTTTGGTCCGAAGATTGTTCCGGGAATGTCCCTTGCAATCGAGCCGATGATTACTCGCGGCACTGAAAAGACCAAGGTCCTTGGCGATGATTGGACCGTTGTCTCTACCGATGGTTCTCGAGGCTCACACTTCGAGCACTCCTATGTCATCTGCCCAGATGGGAAGCCATTTGTTCTCACTGCATTTGATGGTGGAGCCGAGAAACTTGGCCGTTATGGCATTGAAATTTCTGACCTCCTTTAAGCCATCCCTAAAGCATCTCTGAGCGGCGATTTTCGCTGATTTCGATATCAAATCGTTACCGAAAATACTTCTATTCCAATCTATTTACGCTTAACCTCGCTCGATGGCCCTGGCTCTCAGGGAATCACATGATCTTGGAGGATCTATGGTCAAGAAGAAGGTTGCCCTTTTGGCGACAGCTGCAGTTGCAGCGCTATTGGTAGGAACAACTGCTCCTGTTGCTCAGGCTGCGTTGAAGCCAGATTTTAAAGCTGTTGTCGGAGATGAGTGTCTTCGTATCGGCAAGAAGGCAGTTGGTCGTGGAGTAAACGGCACCGATCTCACATGTACAAAGGTCACGACAGGTTCATTCGCCGGCACACTTCGCTGGTGGTACCCAGAGGTAAAGCCATTCGGTTCAGTTGAGTGGGTCTCATCTTCAAATATCGGTGGTGGCTACGGAACAACAGCTATCGCAATCGGTGATGCAATGAAGAAGGAAGGCCTTCTCAAGGATTACACCGTCACATACCGTTCAAATGCACCACTCGGTCTTGGCTACTTCTATGATCAGAAGAACCGCAAGGACCTACTTCTCATCACAGGTTTTGCAATGCCTGGTGGCCTTGCAACTAACGGTTCAAAGCTCTCAATCACAACTGCAAAGGCTGTAGCTGGCGTCATGCGCGAAGCAGAAGCTTTCGTAGTGCCAACATCATCGAAGTACAAGACAATCAACGACCTCCTTGCTGATATCAAGGCGAATCCAAAGTCTGTTGCAATCGGTGGCGGTAACTACGGTGGAGTCGACCACGTAACAGTGGCAACTCTCGCCGCAACTGTTGGCGTTAAGGCAACAGACCTTAACTACATCCCTTACTCAGGTGGCGGATCGCTCGTTCCTGATGTTATTGGTGGACGTGTAGCTGTCGGTATCTCAGGAACTTCAGAGTTCGCTTCATATGTGGCTGCTGGAAAGATGCGCGCACTTGCGATCACATCTCCTAAGCCACTGAAGGTCATCAAGGGTAAGACTCTCGTTCAGCAGGGTGTGGATCTCACATTCGGTAACTGGCGTGGAATCTTGGCTCCAGCTGACCTCTCAGATGCAGATCTTCTCAACCAGCAGAAGATTATGGACATCCTTCACTCATCACCTTCATGGAAGGAGACTTTGGTTGCTAAGTCATGGATCGATGAGTTCCGTGTAGGAAATGCATTCCAGACATGGATCAAGAAGGAGAATGCTGACATCATCAGCGTTCTCACTGACTTCAAGCTCGTCAAGTAATAAGAAAGTAATTGGTTAAACCTCATTAATATGAAGTTGCCGCAAGGCGGAAAGAGTGAGCTCACATTTGTGGGCTCACTCTTTCTCCTTGGCTTACTCGTCTTCTGGGATACCTGGCGAACAGAGCTCCCAGCTTTCAATCTCACAATTAGCCCTAAGGTCTTTCCTTATGCAACCGCCATCATCCTGATGGTCCTCAGCGCCCTGCTGATGATTTCAATTATTCGCGGCAATGTCGCAACTCCAGAGGGCCTCGAAGCAGGTGACCCAATCCATAAGACAGACTTCAAATCTTTTGGGCTCGTCTTCGGTTCGCTACTTTCATTCCTTCTCCTCATTGAGCGCGCGGGATTTGTCATCGCTGCCTCAATTACATTCTTCGGAATTACAGTTGCCTTTGGAAATAAGAAACATGGTCGCGCCGCAATCTTTGGAACTCTCTTCATCACTGTGGTCTATCTATCGTTCACGCGTTTTCTCAATGTGCAATTACCGGCCGGAATCTTTAAGGATCTCTTATGAGCAGCTTTAACTCATTGATGGAGGGCTTTGCTAGCGCCCTCACTCTGAGCAATTTGGGCTTCGGCCTCCTCGGCACATTTCTCGGAACCCTTGTTGGAGTTCTGCCAGGTATTGGACCCGCACTTGCGATTGCCTTGTTGCTCCCGATTACCTACACAGTAAGTCCAGCATCTGCCCTCATTATGTTTGCCGCAATTTATTACGGCGCAATGTATGGCGGATCAACAACTTCAATCTTGCTCAATACCCCTGGTGAGTCGGGCTCTGTAATCACCGCCCT
>JBDLWK010000064.1:0-5554 GCA_039804335.1 Actinomycetota bacterium | reverse complement strand
GAGCGGAGGTTTCCATCTTGTGGCAAGAAAGTTACCGGACCTTGGAATGCAACATTGCCGAGGGAATCTCGCACAGTCACAATCGGTGAATAACCATTTGCCTGAAGGTAGACGCGAGTGCTGCCAAAGGTTAGCGGTGAATTTACCTTCATCACCTGTTTCTTGCTTTTACCATCGACAGTTGTTGTGACATAAGCGGTGTAATCCTGCGGAGCGTTTGTCTTGGGATCATATTTGGCTACAAATCTATCCACTCTGATTGTGAACTGGCCAAGATCAGACTCTTTAGTTAATTTTCCTAAGCGGAGACTGTCATAACTTGTCGCAACGTTGACAAAGCGTTCGCCGCTATTGACGATTGCCTCGCCTTGCAGACCGAAGAGTGAGCCAAAACTTATTCCGACCAAAATTAAAATGAGTGAGAGGTGGAATAACAAATTTCCGGTCTCGCGAAGATAACCCTTCTCTGCCGAAATTGTTCCATCGCCCGCGCGCACTCTAAATCGATTCTTCTTAAACCATTGCGCAGCGTTCTCGAGCGCATCAGGATTGGCAGCGAATGTGGTGTAGTGCTCGAGTCGAGTTAAATTGCGAGGAGTTGCTGGTGGTTGTGCGCGCATTGCATGGAAATGCTCGAAGGTGCGAGGCAGCACGCATCCAATGAGCGAGATGAAGAGCAGGATATAAATTGCGCTAAACCAGGGCGAACCGTAGACATCGAAGAGATAGAAGCGGTCGTACCACGCTGATAGAGATGGGTTCTGCTCGAAGAAGTCTCTTACCGCGATTGGATTACTTGTACGCTGCGGAACAAGGGAGCCTGGCACTGCAGCAACACCGAGCATCATCAGCAAAATCAGCGCTGTGCGCATACTTGTTAATTGGCGCCAAGCGAAGCGAGCTAGCCCGATGACTCCTAGCTCTGGCAGATCGACATTCTTGCTCATCAAATCACCGGCACAAACTCTGAGATAGTCGATCGCAGGTTAATCATGAGATCCGTCCAAATACCAGTCAATTGCAAGATGCCGATAAGAATGAGGAGCGCTCCCCCGATTTTACTAATGAGCACGCCATTCTTTAAGAAGTAGTTACGAATCTTCTTGCTTCGATCGAGATAGAGGCCAGAGAGAATGAATGGCAGACCCAATCCAATTCCATATCCGATAGAGAGGATTGCACCCCGAAATGCACTTGACTCATTAAATGCCAAGGTCTGAACGGTTGCAAGCGCCGGTCCAATACAAGGAGTCCAACCGATTCCAAAGAGAATTCCTAAAAGCGGTGCACCGGCAATTCCGCCGGTCGTTGAAATTTTTGGCGCAATCGTCGGTGCAAAGGGAAAGAGGCCCATGAAGATGGCGCCCATTGCGATAGTAAAAATTCCCAGTACCGCCGTGATGAGCTCTTCATTTGCTGCAATCTGACTTCCGAGTCCACCGAAGGCAAGGCCGTAAGAGGCGAATACAAAGGTGAAGCCAAAGACAAAGAGGGTTGAGCCGAGTAAGACTCTTCCCTTTGAATTAGAAAATCCTGTCGCATATGCAACATAGCCAGGAACCAAAGGCAATACACATGGCGATAGAAAAGATATTAAACCGGCGAATAGAGCGATAGGTAGGGCGGCAATAAGAGTTCCGCCTAGTAATTGATCGACTACGAAATTGCTCACTCTGACTTTACCTTCTCAATTAATTCAGAGAGAGAAGCGATTGTGACAACTCCGGAGATTCGGCCAGCAACCATTCCATTTTCATCTAAGAGTAAGGTGGTTGGAATCGCATTGGCTGGCAATGACTTACTAAAGCCGATCAATACCGAATCATCGATAAGCGTTGGATATGGGCTCTTATACTTACGTACAAAGGCCTCGGCATTAACTGGGTTATCGCGGGTCAAGATTCCAACAAAATTCACTTCTGGATATTTCTTAGTAAGCGCGGCAAGTGTGGGTTCTTCAGCGCGACATGGTGAGCACCAGGAGGCCCATACATTGACTACAGCGAGAGCGCCTGTCGGCAGTGAGTAATCGGTGCCAAGAAGTGTCATTCCAGATAAAGCTGGCGCAGCCACTCTCTTATTTACAGCAATGTAGGTAGTCAATCCGTTTCCGGCTACGAAACTCTCTTCAGCAGAACTTGTTCCCGAGCTGCCACAACCAGAGAGAAGCAGTAGTGCAGCAAGTGCGAGAGCTACCTTCTTCATCTTTACACCTTACTTCTGTGGAAGTAAGTGGCCTGCCGGCTCTGAGTAAGAAGTTCCAGTGATGAGACCTTCATCATCAAAGTGAATACTTGTGACAGAGGCCAAGGTGCACTCACGCTTACGAGGATCGTGAAGAAGTCGACGACCTTCTATTGCGCTACGCAGAATCCAGATCGGAAGTTGGTGAGAAACCACGATTGCATCTTTATCGCCAGCGGCCTTCTTTGCATCAAAGATTGCGGCAAGCATGCGACTGATCTGCTCTTCATATGGTTCACCCCAAGATGGTTTCCAAGGGTTGTAAAGATGTTTCCAGGCAGATGGATGTTTCAGAACTCCATCGCCTATTCCAAATGGCTTTCCTTCAAAGATATTGGCGGCTTCAATGAGGCGCTCATCGGTATGGATATCAATTGAGTGCGCCTTAGAGATAGGAGCTGCAGTCTCTTGAGCGCGTTGGAGCGGTGAGACATGGAGAGCGCCGAGATTGATTGTCTTTGACCACTCGCCAAGTGCAGATGCCATCTCTTGACCGCGGGAAGATAAACGCCAACCTGGCTGGCGACCGTAGAGGATCTTCTGCGGATTCTCGACCTCGCCATGACGAACTACATGCACCGTTGAACTCATGGGTTAAGCATAAAGGCGAAGTCGCAGCCCTTTCTCTCCGAGCAATCGCTAAGGTAGTGACATGGCGCTCACACCCACTCGTGCTGCCTTCTTTGATGTAGATAACACCCTGGTGCGTGGCTCCACTCTCTATTTTCTGGGCCGTGGCATGTACCAACGTGGCTACTTCACAAAAGCTGATATCTCGCGCTTTGCTGTCGCCAATCTTCGTTTCCGTATGACGGGAATGGAGAAGAAAGATGTTATCCAGCGTTTTCAAAAGTCAGCGACAGATTTTGTTGGCGGCCATAAGGTCAGCGACATCCTTGCCCTCGGTGAAGAGATTTACGACGAGTATGTATCGCCAAAACTCTGGGAGCGTACCTGTGAGATTGCACGGGAACATCTTGCAAAGGGCGAACCAGTCTGGCTCGTAACCGCTGCACCACAAGATATGGCAGAGATCATCGCAAACCGTCTCGGTTTCTCTGGTGCAATCGGAAGTAAAGTCATCAAGAGAGATGGCATTTACACCGGCGAGCTCGATGGAAAGTTATTACATGGATCAGAGAAGGCCGCTGCAATTCGTGTATTGGCAGAAAAGCATGGGTACGACCTCACTCAGTGCTACTCATACTCTGATAGCCATAATGATCTTCCACTTCTTACAGCGGTTGGACATCCATCTGCAATCAATCCAGATGCAATCCTTCGTATCAAAGCGCTAGCTGAAGGTTGGCCGATCCACGATTTCCGTCGCGCTCGTTTAATCAATCGCCTCTTGGGTCCAGCGGTCAGCCGCCTCGCCGCCGTCGCCGCCATGCTCGTTCCACGCAAGCGCCGCTGACTCAATTCGCGCCATGACTGTCTAGCCCGCTAATGTAGGCAGGTTATGGAAATTCGCTCTTACGCCGACTATCTGCGCTCACTCGATGATGCCGCATTACTCGCGCTCTTTGAAAGTAGAAGCGACCTCACATCACCGGTTCCATCCGATATAGCAAGCCTTGCCGTTCGTGCATCCTCAATACCTAGCCTTGTACGCGCAATTGATTCACTTAACAAATGGCAACTTCAAGTTCTAGAGGCGACAGCAGTTCTTGCTGAACCATTTACTGAGAAAGAGCTACTGCAGCACACCGATAAATCAGCGAAGTTTGTTCTATCTGCTCTTACAGATCGCGCCCTCATTTACCTGGGCCATGATGGATACCGCATCCCAAATAATGTGCGCGATGTTCTAGGAACAGAGATTGCAGGCCTCGGTACTCCGGCGCTGAAGAAATTGAAGATGAAAGATCTTGCCGATGCGCCTGCTGCTTCAAAGAAGGTACTCGATGCGATGGTATGGGGTCCACCTCGTGGCGCAGTTGCCGATGTTAAGAAACCAAACCCTGGTTTGAAGTGGTTGATGGATGAAGGTTTTGTATCTCCCGTTAATCAGCAGACCGTCGTCTTACATCGAGAAGTTGCGATTGCGCTACGCGGAAATAAAATTCATCGTGAGTTAGAGATTGCTCAACCTGAGATTATTGGAAGAAAAGTTGATGGAAAGAGCGTTCAGCTCGCCTCAATTTCAAATATCACCACTTTCTTACGTTGGGTTGAAGAGGTTCTCAATTTCTGGGGACAAGAGCCAGCGATGGCGCTCAAAGCTGGCGGAATCGGTGTTCGTGATCTCCGCGCTCTCACCGAACACCTCGGCGTTGAAACAGAGTGCGCCTCATTTATTATTGAAGTTGCCTACATAAGTGGTCTCGTCGCGATTGATCCAGATGATCGTGTACTTCCAACCCAGCAATTTGATATCTGGCTATCGCAAGCGGCATCGGTGAAGTGGGAGAACTTGGTCTCTGCTTGGCTAATCACTTCGCGGATGAGCGGTTTAGCTGCAGCGCCAATGGGGCCAGAGCTTGATCGAAGCTCGGCTGCGACTATTCGAAAGAAAGTTCTAGCAATCCTTGAGAGAGCTGATGGAATCTCACCTGCGCTCTCATCTCTTGTTGCAGCTACCCAATGGAACCTTCCTTACCGACGCACAGGTGGCATCCCGGCCGAGCAGATTGGCTGGATTGCACGTGAGGCAGAATGGCTTGGAATAACTGGTCAAGGTGCAATTTCTCTCTACGGCAAGCTTCTCTTAGCTGGCGAAGATCTCGATATCGTCGATGCAGATCTACCGAAGACAGTCGATCACATCTTGATTCAAAGCGATAACACTGCAATTGCACCAGGACCCCTTGAGCATGAAGTTTCTCAAGAGCTCGATTTGATTGCAGATATCGAATCTCGAGGTGCTGCCACTGTATTTAGATTTAGTGAAGCTTCACTTCGACGAGGATTAGATCATGGTCGAACAGGAGAAGAAATTCTCGCCTTCTTGAAGAAAACATCTAAGACCCCAGTTCCGCAGCCACTCGAATATCTCATCGGAGATATTTCGAAGAAGCATGGCAAGTTGCGGGTGGGAAATGCATCTTCATTTATTCGTTGTGAAGATACTGCGTTGATTACTCAGATTATTAAAGATAAGAAAGTTGAAGCCCTTGGTCTCCGGCGCATCGCACCTGAAGTCTTGATCTGCACACATGATGCTCATGATGCAATGAATATCTTGCGGGCCGCCGGTTATCTACCTGCTGGTGAAGATTCACAAGGGTTACTTCTAACTGGACCTCGCATTCAACGGGCACAGACAAAGGCACGCCCTCCTCGTATCGTCGGAGAATTTGAACAACCT
>JBDLWK010000063.1:0-5565 GCA_039804335.1 Actinomycetota bacterium | reverse complement strand
TTCTGAGAATCAGAGCTGTTAGTTGAATCCGCGTAGGCGACACCGATGCGAGTCAGTGAGAGCACTAGGAGGATGACTGCGAACTTCTTCATGGCCTTATTGTCTCCGAATTCTCATCAAAAGAAAACTTATCCTCGTTGGAGGAGTAAATGGCGCTATAAATTGAGTGGATTATCGGGGCTACCGCGGTCAGCATCAGCAGGAGGTTGGCTCGCTGGTCAATGAGCAGCGGCTTCATCGAAATCTGCTTGAAGACGATGAATGCAATCCCTGAGATGAGGGCGGACTCCAGAAGAATATTTCGCGGAAGTCGAGAGGTCTTCAAAAATGAAATACGGTTGAAGCGAACGAAGATTAGGAAGTAAGGCAACGAGAAGAGGATTGCTACGAAGATTGCTGTGCTTGCAGCCGCGGTCCAGATGTAAACAAATGAGAAGATCAGGGCAATCACTGCAAAGGCGGTAATCGGTGAGCTGACTCGAGAGATCACAAAGGATTCATCTCTTGTAGGAAGTTCGCTCTCGCGCTCAAGAATTACTCCATCGGCAAATCCTCGCACCATGAGCATGACCGAGATAATCAGAATATGAAGTCCGGTCAAGGAGCGAGTTTCATTCTCGGTATAGATCACGCTATTGATCAGTGCATGTCCGAAGTAGAAGACGGTTCCTCCCACAAGGCTTGATCCAATGACGCCCAAGACTTTAATTGGATCTGTGCCGAACTTTGATTGCGATACAAAGTCACGATTTATGCTCTCTCGCAAAAGCGCAGCAAAGAGTGAAGGGCCAACCCAAGCGATTCCAACGGCAATCGCAATCAAGAAATCACGGAAGCTTGTTACATTTCCTGTAGCCAATTGAATTGCCCAGAAGCCGAGCGTTGCAGCTACTCCGGCAAAGGCATCGGCGATTGCTATTGCTGCAATTGCGATGAAGATAGTCATTGGGGTTGAAGTAAGACCTTCATTGCGTCCAACTTCAATCGCGGCAATAGCTCCAGCAACAAGTCCTACAAGTGGTGAGATGCCGTAAATTTTCTTTGAAATTCTATGGGCCACTTCGCCCTCGCGAATCAGCAAGAAGCGAAGCAACGATGGGCGAAGCGAAATAAGTGCTTGAACACGAAGGCGGTATGGCGCTGCCTCTAGTCGATCCCAGAAATTCGGCTCTTCATCAAAGATCGGATCGGTAAGGCGTGGCAGTACCTGGGTGCTGCGTAGCGGAATAAAGGTGTATTTACGAGCGCGGATCGTCGAGACGATTCCTGTGAGGAAAATAAAGATTGCAATGATTAAGGTGAGGTCGAAGAGGCTTGAGGTAACGGTATTACTCTGCTCTTCAATTAAGTTGATACCAGCAACCACGGTGCGTGGTGAGCCTTCACCGTTAGTCACGATTGAGTAAGCACCGGTCGGAAGATCTGACGGTATAAAGAGAGAGTAGACGACATAACCGGCATCGTTCTTCTCGCTCGCGCTAAAGGTCTTGGCCTCAACGCCATTGCCCTCAAGAGTTACGACCCACTTCTGTGTATAGGCTCCCCCACCGAGAACAACTTGCTGTTCACGTCCGCGCTCCCAAGTAAGTAATGGAATATCAAATGCTTGGGCAGATACAGGTGCAAGAACAAGTGCGATCAGGGCAATCGCAATCAAACGTAGGCGGCGGATCATGAATCCCCCTTCAAGGTATCGATGATCAACCAGATACCAACGCCGACCGGGATGAGAATCATCAACATTTTCGGCGTCATTAATTTTCCGATCCAAGGAATCACAAAGAAGACGACACCGCTAATGTCCTCTGACTTTGGCTTCTGCACATCGGGGGTCGGGTTGTTATCGCCCTTCATCAACCAGCCGTTAACAGGGTCGCCACCGATGATGCGGTGGGTAAAGATTCCAACAGATTCACCGCTAAAACGTCGCGCCGTATAAGCAGCGATATCTCCGAGTTCGGGCTGAGTGCGAGGCGTTGGTGCCAGCAGGACGATATCTCCAGCATGAATTACCGGCTCCATAGAACCAGTAAGAACGATACGGGCCTTTACAAAACCTGATGCCGAGAGAACTGAGAATGAGATCAAGATCCCACTGAGGGCATAACCAAGAAACTTAACAACATTACCAATCTTGGTATTACGAGCTTGCGCAGGTGTTGCGATGCGCTCTGGCGGTGCTTGAACAAATAATTTAGATTTTGTTGGTGTTACCTCTGTCGGGGTAATCAAAACTGTCTTCTCGCCATTGGCGTTAGAGATTGTGAGCAAGACCTTTGAATCAGCAAATTGTGATTGACCCTCAACCCACATCTCTTCGGTTGATGTTGCTTCAAAGAGAGGGCGGCGATTTACCTCTGAGGTCATGGTCAGTGCTTGACGGTCTGAATCGTAATTCTGCGAATTACTGTCGCATCTGCAAAGGAGAGAGTGCGATCGGGATCGAATGTAATTTGAATTGAAGATTGGTTGCTGGTGAACTCGGTTGAACCGGCACCAGTATCAGTCAAAATGTCATAGTCGATATATGACTTATCAATAGCAACGACTGTTGATGAATCCTGGAAGTAGAAGCGGCCAAGATCGAATTGAACGTATGAGGCGCCATTGGCTGCTGTTGCAGACTCACTGACGGTAAGAGCTGTTCCAGTTTCACCGTAAACCTGGATTGTGAAATCTTCACCCACGCATGCAGCATCGACATTTTCGAGAATAATCGAATCGAGGCTGAATTTTCCAGTGCCTGTGTCATTGATAAATCCTGCGTAAGGGATGATCGTAATTCCACCATTTGTATCACAGGCTGTTGTTGTTACAAATCCCTGTCCAAATTCAGTCCGAGAACCAGAAGGAGTTAGGGCGATGTTGGCACCGTATGCAATACCGGTTACCGCCAAAATCATTGCAATTGCCTTCACTAGGAAGGGCTTTGAACTACCACTTGCTTCTATATCCCCATATTCGGCGTCGTCAAAGGCATATGACTCATCAAAGTCATCGCTCTCGTAACGCTTAAGGATATTCATGTACTTCTCTCTACTTAATTTCCTCTAAATTAAACCTCTGCTTTAACTACTCTCGTGATACAGCGGTAGAAGTGCACCTTTCGGTGCTCTCCTACCGCTGTACTAGAGAATCGTTAAATGGGTTGGATTAATTCTTTAGTTTGAGCTCTGGAGTGTGAGCTTGTAGACCGCACCTGATGTTGCAGATGGAGTCGAGAAACCGACATCAAATGTAACGTTTGAGCCGCCCTGGTTGGTTGCAGTTGTAGTTACAACTCCGCCAGTCAATGATGTAGGTGAAGTTGAGTTCACATAAATCTTCGCCTCGTTGACAGCTGTTGTGCTGTTGGTTGCAATCTGAAGAGGAGTGGCTGATGTGTCGCCATAAGCATTAAGTGTCAAGGTCTTACCCTGGCAATATGTCGTTGATGACGCATTCAATCCTGAGAATGAAATTGTAGAAAGCACAAACTGTGGTGTCGCACCATTCTGGAATGTCACCTTTGGTGACAATGTAATTGAATCATCGCAAGCAGATGTTGTCTGGACGCCCTGACCGAATTCAAGCGCTGAGCCTGATCCGAGCGAGATGTTAGCTGCGAGTGTTGAGCCAAGTACTGCTACCGCTGCAACTGTTGCAAGGCCAGCAAGTGACTTGAGATTGCTCTTCTTTGGTGCTGATTTACGAGGCGCGGGTGCGTTCTCGAACTTTAGGATTTCCATTCCTATATTCCCCATTCTAATTAACGATTCCACATCTGGTACTGCGCCTTTACTTCGCAAGTGGGGCGAAGCTCGGGCATGCCCGCTAATTTCTTAGCGAGAATTCTTTATCTACGGCGTCGCTGTTGGCGATGGTGTAGGTGAAGCACTTGGAGCAGGAGCTGCCTGTGCTGATGGATTGTCGATGGTTTCGACTGTTGTGCGGAATACCTGCTGGCCATCGATATTGACGGTGGTCTTAGCAGGATCGATGAAGAAGGTGACATCTGCATTATTTGCAGAGAGAACGCTTCCATCGTAGATAGATGTCCCGCTGACAGATACCGCTGAACTCGCAAGCAGAGTGCCTGAGATTGTGTTACCGGTACCTGTTAAGTATGAGAGTAGTAGCGCTGTTGAATCGCTGATGTTGCTTGTAGGTACGCTTGCAGGAAGTGAAACCTGCATGACCTTTGCTTCTGCAATCGGGCCAATGGTGATTTCTTGAGATGTGCCATCGATCAAACGAACGCGCAATTTCTTTCCGGCGCAGCTCTGGAGATCAAGATTTGAAACGGTGACAGAACGAACTCGGAAGTAACCAGCTGATGGATCGCTCTGTGTTGGCGCGCCATGCCACTCTTCGCCCATCGCGATAAAGATCTTGTCATCGCATGCAATTGCTTGCTGCGAACCTTGACCAAATTCAAGTGCGCCATTTCCAACTGTCACACTTGCGGCAAAAGTGGACATGATGAATGGAATGAATCCCATAACGGCGACGCCGAAGACAATCTTCGACTTATATTTCTTTCCGCCACCAAAACCAGAGTTGACGGGACCGCTCAGCGGTGAATGCAAAGTCATGCGAGCGCTCCTCTCCCCTAGATATGACTCCATGACCCACCCTACGGATGAACCCGCTGGGGTGAGACTGGGGTTTATCCTAGACTGAGAGTCTGAGCCAAGTAAAGTTGCCGAGCAGGTGTTGAGAAGCCCCAATGAGGCTTAGAAGTATGGTGGGCAGGCCTATTTAAGGCGTCCCCCACCCTTCACTGTCGATTGATCGAGCCCCAAGGGGCGAAGGGTCGTAATGGCGCCAGATCTCGCCGCCCCACAATAGGCAGGGTCGACTACCGGCTTGCTCACTGCAACGAATCGGAAGGTGAGCGAGCGCCCAGATATTCCGCCACCGGTCGAGCTGATAAAGAGCCCCTGGTATGAGTTGACCAGCTCAATCGCCCGAGCGGTCTCGGCAGATACCAGGACCAGCCCAGATAGATCGCCGGCAATGAGCTCAACGCCCTCCACCTGGTTATGGGCCGCGCCCTTCTGCTTCACATCAAAGCGAAGGCCAGAGCCGCTGATGCAGACCATCGTGTATTCAATCTCTGGATTGGGGTTGGTCACATAAATATGAGGCGCAAAGCGGTTCAGGGCGCGCGGATCCACGGCAATCGTCGATGGCGCCTTCACTACGTAGGCAGTCTGGGTCTCAAGTGGCACTCCAGGCAAATCTGCGGTCGATGATTCGCTGCTCTCTGCAAAGGCGCTCTCTGATGGAGATGCAACTGGCGGGCGAGAGATCTCGGGTTCAGGGGTAAATGTGGCGCTCGCACTTGGTGTCGCGGTAGGCGTCTCTGAAATTGGTTGAGTTGATGGTGCGGTTGAGCTCTGACTGACAGGTTCAAGCATCGTGGGATCTGATGAGAGCTCATCTGCCAAAGTTGGCGCGATAGTAGAGAGAATTGCAGCGAAGAGCGTCAGTGCGAGTGCACGTGAGATGAGCTTGATGGAACGTTTCTCAGAGTGCCAATAGTCATTGAACCGGTATCGCAACCGATTAATGAGCCCATCT
>JBDLWK010000062.1:0-6433 GCA_039804335.1 Actinomycetota bacterium | reverse complement strand
TTCTTGCGATTGCTACCACTTGGATCGTCTCAAGCAGTATGGCCCATTCGTCCGTAATTGACGGCGTGACAATAACCCAAATCCTGTTTTACCTAGCTTGGTTTGTGCCCGCACTTCTCTCATATTCTTTTATCTATGGGGGATTAGGTGCATTGGTTTCCAGAAGTGAAGATTCCGGAGCAATCCAAGGCCCAATGTCTCTTATGCTTCTAGCGTCGGTATACGGTGCTGCATATTCACTAAGTAATAGTTCGAGTGAGTTGGTTGCCGTGGCTATGTATATTCCGCCTTTCAATTTCTTTATAACCCCTGCACAGTATTTATCAACTGGCAAGCTGACTAGCTCCATGGCGATTGGATACTCCATAGCCCTAATCTTTACGGCTGTTGTCTTAAATGTTGCGATGAATCTTTTTGAAAAGCATGTTCTTAATAATCATAGATTTAGTTTTAGGCTTGCACTACGGTTATGACATATGAATTAAGAGAATGTGAAAGTCAATTCAAAGGAGTCGGAAGTGAAACTTAATGAAGAAAAGATTTATTGGCACTTCAAGCGCAACGGCTGGTATGTTCCCGCCTTGATTGCAATCACCGCTACACCTTTTATGATCCTGGCAATTACCACTCAAAATTCCGATCTCGAGATATTTGCCAAATCCGTGTGGTTGATCTTGGTTCTGTCCCTTCTCGGATATAACCTGCTCATCCGCTCTCTACGCAAGAAATTCGAGAACCCCTCGCGTAAGTCCTAAGGATTATCTCTGCCTGGCTATCGGTTAAGATTGCCCAATGCAATGACCACAGAACCTCAGGAACACGCGGCTTACGACTTCGCCTACGTGCAAGAGAAGTGGCTCCCAATCTGGGACAAGCTCGAGCCCTTTAAATCAGGTCGCGCAGATGATCCCCGTCCCAAGAAGTATGTCCTCGATATGTTCCCCTATCCATCGGGTGACCTACATATGGGCCATGCCGAGGCATATGCCCTCGGCGATGTAATTGCTCGCTACTGGATTCAAAAGGGATTTAACGTCATGCACCCCATCGGTTGGGATGCATTCGGACTTCCAGCCGAAAATGCAGCGATCAAGCGCAATGCAGATCCTCGTGATTGGACCTACGAGAACATCGCAGTGCAGAAATCTTCCATGCGTCGTTATGCATGTTCATTCGACTGGGATCGCGTATTTAATACATGCGACCCCGAGTACTACAAGTGGAACCAGTGGCTCTTCATCGAACTTCACAAGCGCGGCTTGGCATATCGAAAAGATTCAGCAGTTAATTGGTGTCCAGGTTGCCAGACAGTTCTTGCTAACGAGCAGGTTGTTGCAGGTCTATGCGAACGTTGCGATAGCGCTGTTACAAAGAAGAAGCTCAATCAGTGGTACTTCAAGATTACTGATTATGCAGATCGTCTCCTTGATGACATGGAACAACTCGAAGGCAAGTGGCCAGAGAAGGTGCTGCAGATGCAGCGCAACTGGATTGGTCGCTCACAGGGCGCAAATGTTCAATTTGAAATCGAAGGTCGCAGTGAGCCTGTCACTATCTACACAACTCGTCCCGACACTTTATATGGCGCAACATTTATGGTTGTTGCAGCTGACTCTGCACTTGCTGCCGAACTCGCTGCCGGTGGTCCGGTTGAAGAAGAATTTAAGTCATACCTCGAATCAGTGAAGGCGGCATCTGATATCGATCGCCTTGCAACTGATCGACCAAAGACAGGCGTTGATCTCAAGCGCTTTGCTATCAATCCAGTTAATGGTGCCAAGCTTCCAATCTGGGCATCAGACTATGTTTTAGCTGATTACGGAACCGGTGCAATCATGGCTGTTCCAGCACATGATCAACGTGACCTTGATTTTGCTAAGGCGATGAACCTTCCAGTTCAGGTTGTCGTGCAGACCGATGAAGAAGATCCAGCGGTCACATTTGTCGCCACAACCGGTGACGGAGTTCTCGTGAACTCAGGCTCACTCAATGGCCTCAATAAGGTTGATGCAATCGTAAAGATCACCGCAGAGCTTGAGGCTAAGAACCTTGGAAAATCAGCTCGCAACTATCGCCTTCGCGATTGGCTCGTCTCTCGCCAGCGCTTCTGGGGTACACCAATTCCTATCGTGCACTGCGATAAGTGCGGCGAAGTTCCAGTACCTGCAGATCAGCTTCCATTAACTCTTCCTTCAGCAAAAGATATTGATCTCAAGCCGAAGGGCCAATCACCACTTGCTGCGGCAACTGATTGGGTCAACACAACATGCCCATCATGTGGCGCACCTGCGCTCCGCGATTCAGACACGATGGATACCTTCGTCGACTCTTCTTGGTATTTCTTGCGCTACCCATCATCGACCAACGATAAAGAGCCTTTCGCTCGTGCAGATGTTGATACCTGGTTACCTGTCGATCAATATGTTGGCGGCGTTACCCACGCAATCTTGCACCTGCTCTACTCGCGCTTCTTCACCAAGGTCCTTAATGACATGGGAATGCTCGGCTTCAACGAGCCATTCACCCGCCTGCTCAATCAGGGAATGGTTTTGATGGATGGCTCTGCGATGTCTAAGTCACGTGGAAATCTTGTTCGCCTCTCTGATGAACTCGAAAACCACGGCGTTGATGCAATTCGCCTCTCAATGGTCTTCGCTGGTCCGCCAGAAGATGATGTCGATTGGGCTGATGTCTCACCAGGTGGCTCCGTTAAATTCTTAAGTCGCGCATGGCGCCTATCAGGAGATGTTTCATCTGCACCAGGCGTTGACTTCGCAACTGGTGATCTCAATCTTCGCAAGGCAACTCATAAGGCGCTTCACGATGCAGCATTTGCCGTTGAATCATTCCGATTTAACGTAGCGATTGCCCGCGTGATGGAGCTCGTTAATGCAACGCGTAAGGCAGTTGACTCTGGTTGTGGGGCTGCAGATCCTGCAGTCCGCGAAGCAGTCGAGGCAATTGCAATCATGTTGTCTCTCGTTGCTCCATTTACAGCAGAGGAAATGTGGGAGCGCCTTGGCCATCAGCCAGCAATTGCAACCGCTGGATGGCCAGCAGTTGACCCGGCCCTTCTTGTTGCAGATGAAGTCGAGGCTGTAATTCAGGTCAATGGAAAGATCAAGGGACGTATTAACGTCTCACCATCTATCTCTGATGCCGACTTCGAAGCTGCCGCTTTAGCTCATCCAGATATTGTGAAAGAGCTCAATGGCGCAGCACCTAAAAAGGTTATTGCTCGCGCACCTAAGCTCGTTAATATCGTTCTTTAATTAGAGCGTTTTATCTAAGAAGGCACTGAGTAGGCGCTGGTATTTAGCGGCCTCTTCAATGTAAGTCATATGAGCTGACTCTTCGAAGAGCTCCCATTGAGATCCCTTAATGCCGTCGCGAAGGGCGATATTTGTCGCTGGCGTTGATTCATCAAAGCGGCCAGAGAAGATCTGGGTAGGTACCTTGATTGCATTTAGCCGATCTGTAACCACGTGGTGCTTGAGGTTACCTGTGCAGGAAAGCTCGGAATGGCCCCACATTGCGCTGTAGACGGTCTGATCTTTGCCTGACTCTTCAATCGCTCTCTGAATCTCGATTGGTGCAGGAATGCGAAGAAGATGGCGGCGATAGAACTCGGTGATCGCAACTCCATATTCATCGCTGTCGATTGTTCCAGCATCTTCATGTCGAATAAGCGGTTCAGCGAATTCTGCTGGCATTTCAAGTGCGAGACGACGCGCCTCGACCTCCCAGGTATCGGTATCGCCCAATGAACTCGAGAGTACAAGTGCTTTCAAACCTGCCGGCTCTGTAATTGCAATCTCGGCGGCAAGTAAACCGCCCCACGAATGGCCGAGAAGTGCAAAGTTTTCATGGATGCCTAAGTGCTTGACCAACAAATCAAATTCTTCAACGAAGAGTTCGATAGTCCAGAACGACTTATCTTTATCTTGCAGATGCGTTGATGCCCCACATCCAATCTGGTCATAAGTAATCGCCGGGCGTCCAGTTGCAGCGACATAGCCAGCAATGACATTCATCGAATGCGATGTAAAGCCGGGTCCGCCATGGGCGAGAATGAGGGGGAGCTTGGAAGATTCGAGATCACCAAAGATTGTGTATGCCGTCTCGCCGTGCTGCCACTTCATCAGACCAGTTTTCATGGATTGAATTTAACAGCGATTCATCCACAACAGAATGGATTGAGAAGTTTTTTCCCATTGACCGGCCTAAAGATTCGACTATGGAAAATATTAGAAATTGGTGGAGCGATCTCCACTATACAAATGGACAGAAGCGATCACTCTTAATCGTTGCCACCCTAGTTCTGGCAACATCCTCATTCTTTATCTTGCGCACCTCTTCGCCAAGCGAGGCGATTGCGCCGCCACCGCTCACCCTCGATGTGGCCGCGGTGGATATCACTATCGATGTGCAGGGGGCAGTTGCTCGCCCCGGGGTCTATAAATTAACGATCGGCTCCCGCGTAGTCGATGCCATCAAAGCTGCCGGGGGAGTCACCAAGGCAGGTGACCCATCGGATCTCAACCAAGCGCGCATCATCGCCGATGGCGAACAGATATATGTCTACGCCAAGAGCTCTCCTTCAACAACAAAGAGTTCGGTGAAGGTAAAGCCCAAGAGCTCTGGTCTTGTCTTGGTAAATCGCGCATCTGCGAAAGAGTTTGAGGCGCTCGATGGAATCGGTCCTGTGCTCGCCTCGCGCATCGTCTCCTACCGAAAAGCCAACGGCCCCTTTGCGACGGTCGAAGATTTATTGAAAGTTCCCGGTATTGGTGCGGGCACGTTATCGAAATTCAAAAGCAAGCTCCGCGTGTAACCGATAGTCGAGCACTTGTACTGGGCGGTGCGACCTGGGCCGGGGCGCTGATACAGAGTTGGCTCTACCCAGGTCTCCTCCTTCTTGTTGCAACGGTGACCCTCCTTGCGCTGATAAGACTTCGCCGTGCTCGCGCATTGGTACTGATCGCAGCCCTTCTCCTTGGATCAGCGATGATGTCGATGCGCCAATACTCAATCGCGCAGAGCGAGTTACTTAAGCACGTTGGCGAGAGCTACACCGTCGAGGCAAAACTTCGCACCGATCCAGTTGCAACAACGCCAAAAGTTCTGGGGCGCAACTTTGCCGAACGTAAGTTCTCATTTCTGGCCTCAACTCAATACGGGCCAATCCGAGTGATTGCATCAAAATCTTCAACTCGAGGTTTGTTGCCAGGGCAGAAGATTGCAATCACTGGACGAGTGGTAAAGAGCTCTGAGAGAAGAGTTGCCGCACTTCTCATCGCGTCCTCGCCAATCAAAGTATTGGCACTGCCATCGCGATGGGCACAGGTACTGGCAGAGATTAGAACCGGCCTGCGCAATGCAAGTGGCGGTGGAGATGCCGGCGCTCTTATACCCGGTATGGTCATTGGCGATACGGCGAAGCAGAGCAGCGACTTTAAGAACGATATGCGCCGGGCAGGTCTTACTCATTTGGTAGCAGTCAGTGGCGCAAACTTCGCAATCGTCTCAGCCTTTGTCCTATGGTGCATGCAATTTATCTTTCGCAAGATCCCGGCTCGATTGCTGACCACTGCGATTGCGCTAGCCTGCTTTATCGCGCTGGTGCGCCCGACTCCATCCGTTCTTCGCGCTGCCGCAATGGCTGCGGTGATGCTGGTGGCTTTATCTACCCGTCAACGCGGGGACTCTCTGCCGGCCCTTGGTTTTGCAATCGCAGCCGTTGTTGCCATTGATCCATGGCAATCTCGCGATCCAGGCTTTGCCTTATCGGTGTTGGCAACTGCAGGACTGCTCATCTTGGCTCCGCGAATCACCGGATATCTTCAACGATGGTTACCGCGCGCCATTGCAACTGTTATAGCTATTCCGATTGCAGCACTTGCTCTCTGCCTTCCAGTGATCATTGCGCTCTCTGGTTATCTCTCGCTTATCTCAATCATCGCCAACATTGTTGCTGCGCCCTTTGTTGCACCTATTACAATCGTTGGATTTATCGCTGCTCTGATATCTCCAATCTCACCAACCGGCGCCTATCTCTTACTCCTTCTGGTTCGCCCCTTTGCATCTGCCATCACAACAATTGCTCGTTGGGCGGCGCAATTTCCTGTCATCAGTATTCGCACCGGCCTTGCCGGCTTTCTCATCGCTCTAACTCTGCTTATTCTTATATTTATATTTCGAAGGCGCGCAATCGCACTTATTCTCATCGCTTCCCTTCTTGCGCTCTGGTGGGGAAGGTTTCCGGCAGGGGATTGGGATCTCTTCATCTGCGATGTCGGACAAGGAGATGGTTATGTCATCAATCTCCATCACAATCGCGCAATCGTGATTGATGTCGGACCAGATCCGACCGCGATGGATCAATGCCTTCGACGATTAGATATCTCAACTATCGCGCTCTTGATCTTGACTC
>JBDLWK010000061.1:0-8608 GCA_039804335.1 Actinomycetota bacterium | reverse complement strand
CCCTTCTTCTGCTTACGTACAGCGCCGCGAGGCTTTGAATTTCCGGCCATTATGAACCACTTCCTTCAGTCTTACGTGAGATCGACCATCGTGGTCCTTGCGCTGTATCTTCGATGATAATTCCGAGGGCAAGTAAGCCATCACGAATTGCATCTGAACTTTCAAAATCTTTACGGGCTCGCGCAGCTTCGCGTTGCGAGAGCGCTAACTTGATTGTGCCATCAAGAGCCGTTGTTACATCATCGCCAGTAGATGCCGATGCAAATGCAGGATCAAATGGATCACAGCCGAGAATCTCAAGCGCTCCGCGAATCTCATTTGCAGATGATGCAACTACCGCGTTATTGCCTGATGTGATCGCGCTATTTCCAAGGCGAAGAGCTTCTGAGATTGATGCCAACGCTGTAGGAACAGCTAAATCATCATTCATCGCATCGATAAAAGCATTACCTAGCACTGGTGTTGGCTCCGTGCCAAGAATCTCGACTGAGCGATGCAAGAACGATTCGATACGGCGGAAAGCGACAGATGATTCGGCAAGTGCCTCATGTGAGAACTCGAGCATTGAACGATAATGCGCAGAACCCAAATACCAACGGAGTTCGATTCCGCGAACCGTCTTAAGGAGCTCGTGCACCTGAAGTGAGTTGCCGAGTGACTTTGACATCTTCTCGCCAGATGCCGTCACCCAGGCGTTATGTAACCAACGCTTGGCAAAACCGTAACCAGCAGCCTCTGATTGTGCAATCTCGTTCTCGTGGTGAGGGAAGATGAGATCTAACCCGCCACCATGGATATCAAATGATTCACCGAGATAGGCGTGTGCCATCGCAGAACATTCGAGGTGCCATCCAGGACGGCCTGGACCCCAAGGTGTTGGCCAAGATGGATCTCCTGGCTTTGCAGCTTTCCAGAGTGCGAAGTCACGAACATCTCGCTTATAGGTTTCATCGGCATCTGCTGCAGATTGAAGATCATCGAGCTTCTGTCGTGAGAGAGTTAAATATGATTCAAGTTTGCGAACCTCAAGGTAGACATCGCCATTGCCTGGCGCATATGCCATCTCACGATCAATGAGTAGCTGCATCAAGTCAATCATCTGAGTCACATGGCCAGTTGCACGTGGTTCGTATGTTGGTGGCAAAACATTAAGTGCGGCATATGCATCGGTAAATGCGCGTTCGTACTTCATAGCGACAGCCCACCATGGCGCCTTTTCATGGACTGCCTTATGCAAAATCTTGTCATCGATATCAGTGACGTTGCGGATAAAGGTGACGTTGTAGCCACTCTTGATCAACCAACGACGCAAAATATCGAAGTTAACGCCAGAGCGAACATGGCCAATATGGGGAGGCGCTTGAACTGTTGCGCCGCAGAGATAAATGCCTACTTCACCCTCTTTAATCGGGGTAAATGGGGAGGTGGTTCGCGACAAGGTGTCGTAAAGATGTAGCGAACTCATTGGGCAATTCTAACCTGAGCCCTGATTTCTAAGAAACTGGCGCCTACTTGATGACGAGGGCAGAGGCTATCGCTGCGATTCCTTTGCCCTCACCAGTTAATCCCATGCCATCGGTTGTCGTTGCGAGAATTGATACTGGAACTCCGCCGAGAGCCGATGAGATAGTTGCAATCGCTTCTGCGCGACGTGCCCCTATTCGTGGGCGATTACCGATGATTTGAACAGAGACATTAGAAATCGAGTAACCAGCGGCAGTAACAATATTGAGAGTTTCGCACAACAAGGTGACACCTGATGCGCCTGCATATTCTGGTCGAGAGGTTCCAAAGTTCGCACCTAAATCTCCAGTGCCGGTCGCAGCAAAGAGCGCATCACAGATTGCATGCGCTGCAACATCGCCATCAGAGTGGCCATCGACGCCGACTTCACCTGGCCATTGCAATCCAGCGAGCCAGAGCTCGCGGCCTTCGCCAAATGCATGTGCATCAACACCCACACCTGTTCGAAATGACTGTGCCTGCCCGATAAATGTCATCGCAGTTGCAAGATCAGATGGCGTTGTAATTTTTAACGCACGCTCTTCCCCAGCAATAATACGGACTTTATCTCCGGCATTAGCAACAAGTACCGCATCATCTGTTGCATCTTGTGGCGTTGCATGAGCTGCTTTGAGCGCTGAATAAGAGAAACCTTGTGGTGTCTGCACCTTGCGCAGGGTCGAGCGTTCTGGCGTTGAAATTACATAGCCATCAGCATCAACAACCTTGACTGTATCTACCTCTGGAAGCGCAGGAATTACTGCAACATCTCCGGAACGAAGTGCATCAATAACTGATTGAGCAAGTGCCGAGCTGGCAAGTGCGCGCGCTGCGTCATGTACTAAGATAAATTCAGTAGTGCTATTGACAGCTGCAAGGCCCAACCGCACTGATTCAGAGCGAGTAGCGCCACCTGTTACAACGGTTATTTCATCGCCAACAATCTCTTTAATCTGAGCTTCATAACCAGCAGGTGCTGTCACAACAATCTGATCAACAACAGGTGCAAGGTTTGAAATGGCATGGGCAAGGAGGGTCTTATCTCCGAGTTGGATAAGTGCTTTAGGAATTGGTGCGCCGAAAAGCTTTAAGAAGCTAGAACCTCGTCAAGGAGAGTTGCAGCCTTCTCTTCATCAGTGCGCTCTGCAAGTGCGAGCTCTGATACGAGAATCTGCTTCGCCTTGGCGAGCATACGCTTTTCACCAGCAGAGAGACCGCGGTCAAGATCGCGGCGGTAGAGATCGCGAACAACCTCTGCAACCTTGATGACATCGCCTGAAGCGAGCTTCTCGAGGTTTGCCTTGTAACGGCGTGACCAGTTTGTTGGCTCTTCTGTATATGGCTGGCGGAGTACGTTAAATACGCGATCGAGGCCAGCTGAATCCACGACATCGCGGACGCCAACGAGATCGACATTGTCTGCAGGAACGCGGACGGTGAGATCTCCCTGGGCAACCTTCAAGACTAGGTAGGTACGTTCTTCACCCTTGATTACGCGAGTTTCGATTGCCTCGATTAGTGCTGCTCCGTGATGTGGGTAAACAACGGTTTCGCCGACCTTAAATGTCATGGAGAGCCTCTCGTACTGCTGGGGAATGAGCCCTAATTCTACCAGCGAAGAGAGAATGAGAAAACCCCGAATAAATGGGCTGAAGTAGGCGTCAATAAAGGGTTTAAGGGCATGAGATAATCGCACCATGCGCCAAATGAAAAAAGTTGCACTTACAAGTATCGCTATCGCATTCACACTCGCATTAACTTCATGTGGATCAGGCCCTGACGCCGAGACACGTAAAACTAATCGTGTGACAGATGGTGCAGAAGCCGTTATCAACACTGATGGCAGCGATCTCCGCGTAAGCAACCTCCTTCTTGTTGCAACAGAAGATGGTGCAGCTGTCGTAGTCGGACAAATCGTTAACCGCGCAGATGAGACTGATCAGATTCTCGGAATCACAGTTGGCGGTATTCCAGCGACAATTACAGGTGAAACTAAGCTCTTCTCAAATAAGCCAATCCACTTTGAAGGTGAGCAGGCAAATGCGAAGGCGGTATTTGCTGGTGTAAACCCAATCGCTGGTAAGACTGTAGATCTCACAGTTGGCTTTGCACGCGCTGGCTTAGTGACAGTGCGCGCAATCATTCGCGATCAGCGCGATGTATATGCGGGGATCACATCTGGTGCAAAGCTTGCGGCACCAGAAGCAACTGAATAACTAGCTGCTTCTCTCCATCTTGTAACCCATACCTCGTACCGTCTGAATATATTCAGGGTTCGCTGGATCTTTCTCAATCTTTGCACGTAGACGCTTAATATGAACATCGAGCGTCTTGGTATCTCCGACGTAATCACTTCCCCAGACTCGATCAATTAACTGTACGCGAGTCAAGACTCGACCAGCATTGCGCATCAAGAACTCGAGTAGCTCGAACTCCTTAAGAGGAATAGCTACAACTTCACCATTGACGCTAATAATGTGGCGATCTGTATCCATTCGGACAGGACCTACCTCAAGAGTCGCGCCATCAGTAGCTGTGTCACTGAGCTCACCGCGGCGTAGTACCGCGCGGATACGAGCGATGAGTTCGCGAGATGAATATGGCTTTGTTACATAATCATCGGCGCCAAGCTCTAGCCCAACGACCTTATCGATCTCGGAATCCTTCGCTGTCAGCATGATGATAGGAACAGATGATTTAGTGCGGATCTGGCGACACACTTCCGTGCCAGAAAGGCCCGGCAACATTAGGTCTAGCAAGATGAGATCGGCCCCAGATTTTTCAAAGCTTTCAATTGCAGCAGGGCCGGTAGCGGCCACGGCCACATCGAATCCTTCTTTACTTAGCAAGAATGAGATTGCCTCCGCCAGAGTCTCTTCATCTTCAACGACCAGGATGCGTGCCATTAATGAGCTCCTTCTTCGGTCGACTCTTCTGCAATAGGAAGTCGAATAGTGAATGTACTGCCAATGCCAGCAGAGCTCCAAACAGAGATATCTCCACCATGATTTCCAACAACGTGTTTAACAATTGATAGCCCGAGACCTGTTCCTCCAGTGACGCGAGAACGCGCAGGATCAACTCGATAAAATCGCTCAAAGATTCTCTCTTGATCTGCATCTGTGATTCCGACGCCCTGATCAATCACCGCAATCTCAACAATATTTCCCGTTAAAGTTGAATTCACTGAGACTCGTGTGCGATCTGGGCTGTAATTGATGGCATTCTCAATCAGATTATGGAAGGCCATAATAAGGTGAGTCCGATCACCGACAACACTGACATTGACTTGAGGTCCTCTTACGATTTCGATATTACGGGTATCGGCAAGAACTTCACATTGATCTATCGCCTCACTGACCGCCTCATCAATATCAACCTGAATTGCATCGAGCAATGGATCTGCATCCTGCAAACGTGATAAATCAATGATCTCTTGCACTAGCGTTGATAAGCGCTCTACTTGGCTCTGCATCATCACCGCAAACTTATTGAGCTGTGGGTCCTCTGAAGCGACAGTAACTGCTTCGCTTAAGGTACGCAGAGCGCTAATTGGAGTCTTGAGTTCGTGTGAGATATTGGCTACGAAGTCGCGACGTACCGCATCAATGCGCTCAGCTTCACTCTCATCGGTGAAAGTAACAACTAGAGAATCGTGGCTTGCGAGAAAATTTACATTGACCGAAAGTTTTCTCGTTCCTTCTCCGATGGGGCCGCGTGGAACTTCAATCTGTGCAAGCTGTGGGAGTTGAGTACGACGCGCTTTACGTAGCAGTGAAAGGAAGGAATCTCCCACCAATTTCTCGTCACGAATGACTCCGAGAGCAACTGAGCTGGAAGAGAAGTAATCGATGCGATTGCCTGGTCCTAAAATCACAGAGGCAATTTCTAGTACATCCAGGAGCTCTTGAACTTCGCGAGTGGCAAAGGAGCTCTCTAAACGGCCCTCACTCTTCTTTCGCCTTAAAGCCCGCACCATGGCCTAATCGTAGGGGCTTTCAACTTCCGCACCCCTATAAAAAAAGTAGCCTTAGAACTGATTTACCCACTATTCACGCCTACTTTAGGGCGTGTTCATCTTCAAAATTATCTTTTCTCTTCCACACCTAATATTCTTACGCCCATGCGCGACGCCTTCCATGAAGACCTAGACTCCATCAATCTGACTCTCGTTGAGATGTCGAACCTTGTCTCTGGTGCAATGGCCCGCGCGACGACAGCTCTTCTGACAGCCAATCTCGAATTAGCCGAAGAGGTCATTGCAGAAGATGACCGCATTGATGCGATCCAGCATGAACTCGACAATAAGACTCTCGATGTGATGGCTCGTCAGCAACCTGTTGCTAGCGATCTCCGCAATTTGGTGACTTCACTTCGTATGAGCGCAGACTTTGAACGTATGGGCGATTTCGCTCACCACGTTGCCCGTATTGCTCGTATGCGTTACCCAAATAAGGCTGTTCCAGCTGAGCTCGAACCAACAATTCAGGCGATGGGCGATGTAGCGGTTGCTCTTATCAATAAGGTAACCGGCCTCTTGCAGAGCCGCGATATCAACGTTGCACTCGAGGTCGAACGCGACGATGATGAGATGGATAAGTTGCACCGCAAGCTATTTGAAGCCCTCTTAGATGACTCATGGCCACATGGCATCGAGACAGCAATCGATATGACTCTCTTGGGTCGTTACTACGAGCGCTGTGCAGATCACACGGTCTCAATCTCTCGCCGCGTTTACTTCCTTGTCACAGGTGAGTACGCAGAGAAGCAGAGCTAATTACTTCTTACCCTGATTTGCAACTGCCTTAATCGCCTCTGCTGCAGCAGCTGGATCTAAATACTCTCCACCCTTTGTTACTGGTGCAAAATTGGCATCGAGTTCATAGAAGAGTGGAATACCAGTTGGGATATTTAGCCCAGCAATATCCTCATCACTGATTCCATCGAGGTGCTTTACCAGCGCGCGCAATGAGTTTCCGTGTGCTGTGACAAGAACAGTTTTACCCGCCTTGAGATCAGGAATGATTGATTCTTCCCAGTAAGGAATCATGCGAGCGACAACATCCTTAAGGCATTCGGTTAGCGGTAGCTCTTTACCAAGATCTGCATAACGTGGATCTTGATCCTGCGAGAACTCTGAGCCAGCAACGATCTCTGGTGGTGGGGTGTCATAAGAGCGACGCCACAACATAAATTGCTCTTCACCGTACTCGGCCAAGGTCTGCGCCTTGTCCTTACCTTGAAGTGCGCCATAGTGGCGCTCATTGAGGCGCCATGAGCGCTTTACCGGAATCCAGTGGCGGTCACATGAATCGAGAGCGAGTTGCGATGTATGGATAGCGCGACGAAGCAGTGATGTATGAACTACATCTGGAAGGAGGTTGCGATCTGCAAGGAGAACGCCGCCCTTCTTAGCCTCAGCTTCTCCAGCTGCTGAGAGACGGACATCTACCCAACCAGTGAAGAGATTCTTTGCATTCCATTCAGATTCGCCGTGGCGCAACAAGATCAATTTGTAATGTGACATGTGCGTATCTTGCCACGAGATGGCTGAAAATTACATTAAGTGAGCGAAGGCTTCGAGATTTGAAAGTGATTCACCTCGAGAAACGCGCCAAGCCCATTCGCGACGAATAGCGTTGGTAAAACCAATCTCAAGTAGTGGATTAAATGATGAATCTGAATATTGAAGTACGGAACCTAATAGGCGATCGATTTCCTTCTCGTTGACTGCGGCGAGAGGTAAGCGGCCGACGAGATAGATATCGCCCAATTGATTGATTGCAAAAGCTAAGCCGTACATCCCTGCATTCTTCGTCATGCACCAGTGGTGGACTAAAGCTTCATTCTCATCAGGTTTACGAATAACAAATGCGTTGATACTCAAAGAGTGATCGCCAACAATAAGTGCACAGTGGGTTTGTAACTTCTTCTCACCTTTAAGCGTTACGTGAAAGGTATTCTCATCCTGCTCGAAATCTATTCCGGCGGATTGCAGGTGATCTGCAATCGTCTTCACAACCGACATTTAACCGATGCTCTTCTTTGCAGCCTCATTGATCGATAAGACGCGATCGTAAATATCTAGAGTTCCGCGTGATGTCGCTGTCCATCCGAAGTGGGAGGCATGTTCGAGGGCCCCCATTGATAGCAGGATTCGGCGTTGTGGCTCTTGTAGTAAACGGGCGATAACTGAAGACCAGGCACGTGGATCGTGGCCATCTACCAAGACGCCAGAGATACCGTCAGCTACTGCCGTACGAAGTCCGCCTACAGCGCTGGCTACAACAGGTGTGCCGCAAGCCTGCGCCTCAAGGGCTACCAGACCAAAGCTCTCTGAATAACTAGGAACGCAGACTAAATCAGATGCCCGGTAATAATCTGCAAGCTCCTGGCGCTGCGCAGGTGGTGCAAAGCGAACCACATCGCTGATGCCGAGCCAGTTAACAAGTTCTTTCATTCGATCAACCTCGGATGTGTTGGCACCGGAGGCGCCACCGACAATGAGCGTGATTAACTTTGAACGAAGCGCCGGTGAGTGAGAGACCATCTCTGCGATTGCACGGCGGGAAGATCTAAATTCTTTCGTGCTGTGACCTTGCCGGCGCCAGCGGTGAACATCTCAAGATTTACACCGGGGCTTACGACCGAGACGTTATCTGGACACGCTTCATAGAGGGAGACCAAGCTTGCTGCTTCAGCATCTGTATTTGCAATGAGAGCATCTGCTGCTGCAACTACCTGTGATTCTCCCTGCACGCGAATCATTGGTTCTGGAGTTTCGCCCTCGGCGAGAGCTAAATTCTTCACTCGAGCCATTGTGTGCATTGTGTGCACTAATGGGATGCCAAGTTCTTTCGCAACTGGCATCGCAACTTTTCCAGAGATCCAGTAATGAGAATGAATTATGTCGTAACTACCCTGACAAGTGAGCGCTGCTTTAAAGGCTTCAGATAAATCAGGAATTAGCTCGGGAAGCTTCTCTTTTGTAACTCCATCTACTGGACCAACGTTGAGGTGGAGAACTCGAACGCCATTGCCGAGATCGACGATATCGGGATAATCGTTATTGGCGCGACGGGTAAAGATATCTACCTGAATTCCT
>JBDLWK010000060.1:0-5665 GCA_039804335.1 Actinomycetota bacterium | reverse complement strand
CTTATCGTTGTCATCTTCCAGACAGGTTTAGCGTTGCTCTTCGCAACCTTCCTAGTGAAGAACACAAAGACAACAATCTTTTTACGCACACTCTTCTTCTTCCCAACAATTCTCTCTTCAGTCTCTGTCGGTCTTATCTGGAACTTCCTCTACGACCCAAACTTTGGCTTTATCAATGCAGCACTTAAGTTTGTTGGCCTAGATTTCCTTGCAAAGAACTGGCTTGCCGACCCAACACTTTCTCTTTACGCAATTGCCGTAACTCAGGTCTGGTTCCACACCGGCCAGATGGTAATTATTTACGTTGCAGGGCTCCAGCAGATTCCTGCTGATCTCTATGAGGCAGCTGAGGTTGATGGAGCTTCACGTTGGCAGCAGTTTAAGAGCGTCACCTGGCCAATGGCCCTTCCAACAACTGCAGTAGTTGTTGCCTACACAACAATTCAAACTTTCCGAGCCTTCGACCTCGTCTACTCAATGGCGCAGCCCGCATCACTTAATGGCTCAGACCTTCTAGTGAACTTGGTCTATAACTCAGCATTCGTTGGTTATAAGTTCGGTTATGCAGCCGCTCAATCGATCTACCTCGTCATCCTCGTACTCCTCGTTACATGGCTACAGCGCCGAGTACTTAAGAATAAGTCGGAGGATTAGAGATGATCTATAAAGTCTTTAGAACGACGATGCTCACACTCTTTGCAGCCGCGATTATCGTTCCTACCTCGATCGTTGTTCTCGGAACATTTAAGACCGATCTCGAGATTTATACAAAGCCGCTCTCGCTTCCACAGTCCTTTAATCTCGATAACTTCCGGACACTCTTTGCTGATGGACAGATGTGGACACCATTTAAGAACTCTGTCTTTGTCTCCGTCTTCTCTGTCGGGTTCACATTGCTATTTGCCAGCATGGTCTCTTTTGCGATCTCGCGAAGCATCACGATCAGTGGAAAAGTAATGTTTATTCTCTTCTCACTCGGTCTTGCAATTCCGGGCCAGATCAACATCGTTCCTATCTACACGCTCTTTGTGAAGATGGGTCTCAATAACTCGCTCTGGGGTTTGGTGCTGGTCAACATTGCGCTCACCTTGCCGATCTCGGTATTTATCATCACCGCTTTCTTCAAGGATCTTCCAAAGGAGATGTTTGAATCAGCTGGACTCGATGGAGCTAATCACTGGCGCATCTATCGCTCCATCGCACTTCCACTTGCTCGTCCAGCTGTGGGCGCAACAGGAATCTTTCTCTTCGTTATTACCTGGAACGATCTCCTCTACCCATTGATGCTGATCAATGAGGCCTCCAAGAAGACCTTGCCATTGGTCTTGATCGACTTTAAGGGCGAGTTCGCAACGAGCTACAGCATGCTATTTACAGCAATCATTGTGGCCTCAATCCCGATGGTTGTGATGTATGTCGTCGCACAGAAGTCATTTATTGCCGGACTTACCGCAGGCGCTGTGAAAGGCTAGCCTCCATGAGTATCGCCGCCACACACCTTGCCCCGCAGCGAGCCGCGAAGATTGCAAAGCAACTCACTGAGCTCATCGAGGTTCAAAATCTTGCTCCGGGGGATAAGTTGCCGCCAGAGCGTCAGCTTGCTGATCTGCTTGAGGTCTCGCGCCCATCGCTTCGCGAAGCTCTCCATATTCTGCAGGCACAAGGTCTTGTGGTAATTCGCCATGGCCAGGGCACCTTCGTTCAAGAGCCGCTCGTTGCACAAGAGCTACGTGCATCGATGATGGCAAGTAGTCATGATCTTAATGAGCTCTTTGACGCTCGTGAAGTACTTGAGGTTCCGGCATCTAATTGGGCAGCCACTAAGGCGACAAAGGAGGATATTCGCATCCTTCGCACAACTCTTAATCAGATCGACACAATCTGTGCCAAGGAACCAATTGATTACGATCAACTTCAGGTCCTCGATGCAAAGTTCCATCTGACTATTGTTGGAATTGTCGGTAACCGATTTATCAACCAGACGCTCAACGTCTTGCAAGATGTCATGAAGATGTCGATGGATACAACACTTCGCCTTCCTGGACGTAAAGAGATTTCTCGTAAAGAACATAATGAGATCTTGCAGGCGATTGAAGATGGTGATGGCGCTCTCGCTGCCAAGATCACTTTCCAACATATCTCCGGCGCACGCGCTACCGCATTGGCTGATGCACGCGAATAAGGTTGATGTCGTCTGCGTTGGCGTCATCACAATGGATACAGTCGCGCTGGTCGAGCGCTACCCATCTGAAGATGAACGAGTCTTAGCGCAAGAGATTGCACGTGGCGGGGGAGGACCAGCAGCTGTTGCAGCGGTTGCGTTAGCTCGTCTCGGTATCTCAACTGCGATTGTGGGAACAATTGGCGATGATGCTGATGGTCGTGAAATTCTTGAGATCTTCAAGCGTGAAGGCGTTGATGCCTCCGGTATCTCAATTGGATCAACTGCCACGGCGGGTAGCGTCATTGTGGCCTCTAAAGAACATAGCGCCCGTGCGATTAGTACTCGCCAACCAGTGGTTCAAGCTCCCGCCAACGAGGCGGCGAAAGCGCTAATTAATGGTGCCAAGTGGGTTCATTGCGATCATGTCGGCATTAACCGGCTGACAGAGCTCGGAATATCTCGCGGAAATGGGCCGAAGATCTCATTTGATGCAGGTTATGGCGTAGAGACATTTGATGTCTCATTGGTAGATCTCTTCGTACCGACAGATCGCCAGATGGCGCTTCGCCATCCAGGGCTTTCACTTGAAGATGCGATGGCAAGAGATGCAGCAAGTGCGGGCAATACCGTCGTTGCAACATGTGGCTCTGAAGGTAGCGCTGCATATTCAGATTCATATATCACCGCACCTGGCTTTAAGGTCGATGTCACAAGCACTCTCGGTGCGGGCGATGTCTTTCACGGCGCCTTGATGGCGCAAGTTGTTGAAGAGCGTCCGATGCAAGAGGCACTTCGTCGCGCAAATGCTGTAGCTGCACTTTCTTGCAGAGGCCTCGATGGCCAATCTGCAATTCCTACTCTGCAAGAACTCAATACCTATCTGGAGGCACAATCATGAGAAGAGCACTAACGAACCTTGCACGTCCATCTGGCGCTCTCGCCATGGTTGCCGTGGATCAACGCGAAGCTCTTCGTGGAATGTTTGCAGCACACCAAGAGACTGCAGTCCCTGATTCACAGCTGACACAATTTAAGGTCGATGTTGCTCGCGAGCTATCACCATTTGCCTCAGCGCTCTTGGTTGATCAAGAGTTCGGTATCGATGCAATCATCGATCAGAAGGTCCTTGCCCCAACATGTGGACTTATTGCGGCAGCTGATTTATTGGTCGGTCCTGCAGGAGGCGCAGCAACAGATACCGCGGTAGATCCTGACGTTGATCCAATCCGTATGCGCGATATCGGCTCTGTCGGACTCAAGTTCCTAGTTCTCTGGCGCAATGATGAATCACCAGAGTCTCGCTTGAAGTTGGTTGATGAATTTAATCAGCTCTGTGCAAAGTCAGGACTTCCTTCAATTATCGAGGTCATCGTTAAGCCACCAACAGATTCATCTCGTTCATTTGATCGTGAAGAAGAGTTGATCATTGCCGCGAAGGAAGCGTCAACTTGGAACGCTGATCTTTACAAGGCGGAAGTTCCATTCCATGGAGAAGGTGACGCACTTGCTATTACTCGCAATGCGCAGCGCATTACTGAAGCTGTTGGAACCCCTTGGGTTGTTCTCTCTAATGGCGTTAAGGCGCCGTTCTTTGCCGATGCAGTAAAGGCATGTGCGCAGGGTGGAGCAAGTGGATTCCTTGCCGGCCGCGCAGTCTGGGCAGATATTGTGGGAGCGCCAGATATTCCTGCAGCACTGCGTGAAGTATCTATTCCACGTTTAGAGAAGCTGGCAGAGATTGTTGATCAGTATGCAAGACCTTGGAGCGATGTCCGATAGGGCATGCGCTCCGAATAAATGGAGCGATGTCCGATAGGGCATGCGCTCCGAATAAATGGAGCGATGTCCGATAGGGCGGATTAAGCCCACATCTCAGCGAGGGTAACTACACGTCCTTCGCGGATTGATTTATGTGCTGCAAGCCCTGTGGCAACGCTGGTGACGCCATCGTTGAGGGTGACCTCAGCTGGCGTTGAGTTAAGAAGTGCGTCACGGAACTTCATATGCTCGATATAGCTTGCACCGAAGTGATGTCCCATCACGCGGACATCGTAATTATGCACGTGCTTTACTTCATTTCCACGGCCCTTGCTTGCACCGCTCGACCACTCGGTCCGCGCTCCGTAATTTTCGCGACGTGATGCTTTAAGTGTCTGGGATGGCAAGAATGACTCGAGCTTTCCTTCGCTACCGACAATGGTAAGAATCTCTTTATCGAATGTTCCTTCAGCAAACATGCAGAGATCGAGCATTCCACGTGCGCCATTGGCATATTCAAGAATTACAAATGCGTTATCGAGCATATCTGCCTGCTTGCCGTCGTACTTCTCATCAAGATGGTTTACTGCTTGACCGCCAGATGCAAATACTCGTACTGGATTTTCGCCAACGACGATATCCATCAAGTTGAAGTAGTGACAGCACTTCTCGACCAATGTGCCACCGGTGCGCTCTGTAAAGCGATTCCAGTTATCGACCTTAGGATAGAAAGGTTCGCGGTGTTCGCGGATTGAAACTTGATGAATCTTTCCTGCCTCGCCAGCTTTGGCGCGTTGAATCACTTCAGTCACAGGTGGCATAAAGCGATATTCGAGCGCCATCCAGGTAAGTGCACTACGTCCTTCGCCCCATGCTGTAATTGCTTTGCAATCATCCATCGTTGTTGCAAGGGGCTTTTCAATCAAAGCTGCAATATCGGTTGCGAGAACATCTTTGAGAACTGCGGCATGAGTGTCATTCGGTGTTGCGATCACGACTGCATCGACCAACCCTGATTCGAGGAGGGCGCGGTGATCCGAGAAGGTCTTAGCTCCAGGGGCCATCGCCAAAGAGGCATCGAGGCTCGCCTGATGCGGGTCGGCGAGGGCTGTTACGACTCCGCCACCCATTACCTGAATATTGACGATGTGCTCGCGCCCCATGCTGCCGGCGCCGATGATTCCGTATCGAAGTTCGCGTCCCATGGCTACAGGTTAGACCACTTGCACTTATTTGGGCAGGGGTCTAGACAAAATACGCTCAAAACCTTTAGACTTCCGGCAGAGGTCAGACCACTACCCAGTTTGAGCGGTGGAATGGCGCACGACTAACAAGGGCGAGGAGCATCTATGGCAATCACACCTCCACAGTTCTTGCTTCACCATGACGGCGATAACGTCGCAGTGGCGATGGAAGATCTGGAGCCAGGGACTCTTCACGGACGTTCTGTGAAGCAGGGAACTGAGAGCACAGCAGTTTTAAATCATGCAATTCCACTCGGTCATAAGTTCGCTCTGACCGATCTCGCAGAAGGCGATGCGATTATCAAGTACGGCATCAAAGTTGGCCTTGCTTCAGCCGCAATCAAAAAAGGCGATTACATCCATACACACAACATGAGGAGTTATCGATGGGAAGCAAGCCGCGCTTAACAGGATACCGTCGCCAAAATGGCACGATGGGTATCCGCAATCACGTCATTATTTTGCCACTCGATGACCTCTCCAATGCAGCTGCAGAAGC
>JBDLWK010000059.1:0-5747 GCA_039804335.1 Actinomycetota bacterium | reverse complement strand
AACCAAGATATCAAAGGCTTCTTGGTGAGCGTTTTCAATCATCTTGCGAATCTCAGAATCGATTGTTGCTGCAAGAGTCTCTGAATAATCGCGTTGATGTCCATATTCACGCCCCAAGAATGGCTGTGTTGAATCTCCACCTAATTTGATTGCACCAATGGCTTCAGTCATTCCATATTGGGTCACCATCGCACGAGCGAGGGAAGTTGCCTTCTCGATGTCATTGGATGCACCGGTTGAAGGGTCATGGAAGATTAGCTCTTCCGCCGCGCGACCACCGAGTGAATATGCCAATTGATCGAGCAATTGATTGCGGGTAGTTGAGTACTTATCTTCATCAGGAAGAACCATTGTGTAACCGAGTGCACGGCCGCGAGGCATGATGGTGACCTTGTGAACTGGATCTGTATGAGGAAGTGCGCGAGCAACAAGTGCGTGACCAGCTTCGTGATAAGCGGTAACTCGACGTTCTTCCTCTGACATTAAACGAGTCTTGCGCTGAGGTCCGCCCATAACGCGATCGATTGCCTCATCGAGTTGTGGATTAGTAATGACCTTCTTGCCTTCACGTGCCGCCAATAGCGCAGCCTCATTAAGAACATTTGAGAGATCTGCACCGGTAAAACCTGGTGTGCGACGTGCATATGCAACCAGGTCAACATCTTCTGAGATGGGCTTGTTCTTGGCATGCACCTTAAGAATGTCACCGCGTCCCTTGAGATCTGGGCGATCTACCGGAATCTGACGGTCGAATCGACCTGGGCGCAAAAGTGCTGGATCAAGAACATCGGGACGGTTTGTAGCGGCGATCAAAATAACCTGACCATTTGCTTCGAAACCATCCATCTCAACCAAGAGTTGGTTCAGCGTCTGTTCGCGCTCATCATGTCCGCCACCCATACCTGTGCCACGTTGACGACCGACGGCATCGATTTCATCGACGAAGATTATTGCAGGAGCATTCGTCTTTGCCTGAGCAAAGAGATCGCGAACACGAGCGGCACCAACTCCGACAAACATTTCTACAAAGTCAGAACCTGAGATTGAGTAGAACGGAACTTTTGCCTCACCAGCAACTGCACGTGCAAGAAGAGTCTTACCTGTTCCCGGAGGCCCAAAGAGCAGAACACCTTTTGGAATCTTTGCACCAAGAAGTTGATACTTCGTTGGATCAGAGAGAAAGTCTTTGATCTCCTCAAGTTCAGAGATGGCTTCATCTGCGCCAGCGACATCTGCAAAGGTGTTCTGCGGAACATCTGGATTTTGTAGCTTTGCACGTGACTTTCCAAAGCTAAATACTCGATTTCCACCTTGGGCACTGCTCAACATTAAGAAGAGCAAGAAACCAATGAGGATAATTGGACCAAATGTAAAGAGAATTGTGGCGATGATGGATTGAGTTGGGACATCAACATCCCAGCCCTTGATTGGTGGATTCGCTGAGAGCGCATCAATAATCGTTGGCTCTTGGCGAATTACATAAGAGGCTTCAACTTTTGTAGCGCCCTTAATCGCTTGCCCTGCTTTGAGAATAAGTTGAATCTTCTGATCTTTATCAATCAAAAGAGCGGATTCAACCTCGGATTTAGCAATTGCATCAAGTGCTTGCGAGGTACTAATTACAGTGTATTTATTTGAGGCGCTAGAGATCTGACCGAAGAATGAGACGGCGATAATCGCAACAATAATCCAGAAGAGTGGGCCGCGAAAAATTTTCTGTGCTTTTGTCTTTGGTTCTGTTTTTGCCGCAGCATCATTTGATTTCTTCGGTGAAAATTTCTTTAAAGGGTTATTCGCCTTCTTCTTCGCATCGCTCATGAATCTTGACCTATTCGTACATGTGCTTTGCAAGCACACCAATAAATGAAAGGTTGCGGTACTTCTCATCGAAGTCGAGGCCGTAACCGACTACGAACTCCTTGGGAATATCGAAGCCAACGTACTTCACATCAACTTCAACTTTTGCTGCCTCTGGCTTGCGAAGGATCGTCAGAATCTGAACATCCGCTGCGCCGCGTGATTCGAGGTTTGACTTAAGCCAAGAGAGTGTGAGGCCAGTGTCGACGATATCTTCAACGATCAAAACGTTGCGACCAGTGACATCTGTATCAAGGTCTTTGAGGATACGAACAACACCAGAAGATTTTGTACCTGAGCCATATGAAGAGACTGCCATCCAATCCATCTGCATATGTGTCTGCATTGCACGAGTCAGATCGGCCATCGCCATGATCGCACCCTTGAGGACGCCAACGAGCAAGACATCTTTACCTTTGTAATCTGCATCTACCTGAGCTGCTAGCTCGCCAATGCGGGCCTTGAGTTGCTCTTCTGTTGCGATTACGCGCTCTACATCGGTTCCGACTGCTGCTAGATCCACGTGGCTTAGCTCCCTATTGATCGAGTTCGGCAGGAGCCTACGCACCTACCGCGAGAGGGACAGTCTGCCCGAAATACGCTCAACCTTCACACCACCGGCGAGGCTGACCTCCCCCTGCCCCTTCCAGGCGCAGATCAGGGCATCAATCGCCCCCACCTGCTCAAAAGTGAGCTTTCCGGGTGTAGCGCCGGCGGCGAGAGCTGCCTTTCGGATAATCCGGGTTCGGATCGCCTTTGGCAGCAGGGCGAGACGGTCACATTCGAGATCGGTCGCCTCACGCTCTGCCCAGAGATCTAGCGCATCGGCATCGTCACGGAGAAGGGCAGCGGTGCGGACTAGTGCGCGCGAGATTCCGGGATCGAGACGTTCTTCTAAATATGGAATCACTTCGCGGCGAACTTTGACCCGAGTAAATTCAGTATTGAGATTATGTGGATCGTTCCAGAAATCGAGACCCCATTCTTTACAGGCGGATTCTGTTTCTTCACGAGTTATAGAAAGTAATGGCCGGATGTAATTTCCGTTCTCAGTGGCCATACCTGAAAGTGATCGTGCGCCAGAACCTCGTGCTAAACCTAAGAGAACTGTTTCCGCTTGATCATTACGAGTATGCCCTAGGAAGACTTTGACTGCCTTCGTTTCCTCCACGCTCTCATTAAGAGCCGCATAGCGTGCATCACGAGCGCCACTTTCGAGGCCGGCGTCAAAAGTGACCACAACTTTCTTAACAATAACTTGGCCATAGCCAATCTCCTTTAGCTGCCCTGCAACTTTCTCTGCCTGTTGATCTGAGTTCTCTTGAAGTTGATGGTCTACGGTAATTGCAACCGCGTTAAGTGCTAGCGGTTGAGATTCAATGAAGAGCGCCTGTGCAAGTGCGAGTGAATCTGCACCGCCAGATACTGCAACAAGAAATGTGTCTCCAGCTTCAAGTTTTTCTAGGTATGGCTTTACTGCGCTGCGAATTGCAACCGATGCGCTAGCCATCTCTTTAAACTCGACCGCCGAATGGCATCAAGCCCTTTACTGAATAGATGCTTGAGTAGAGCAGGCCAGTATTCTTTGAGTTGGCTTCCCACATCATTCCATTACCAGCATAAATTGTGATGTGGTGAATGGTGCCGATTGTTCCCTTATATGAATAGAAGAGTAAATCGCCAGGAACAAGTTGGGTAAGTGGCACGTGATAGGTATAACCAGCGTAGAGCGCTGAGTTAAGGCGATCCCAATTTGGCCAACCAAGTCCTGCAGATTTATATGCGGCGTAGACCAATCCAGAACAGTCGAAGGTGCTTGGACCCTGCGTGCCCCAAACATAAGGTTTGCGTGCTTGTACTTGCTTCTTTGCAAAAGCTACAGCAGCAAGGCGTTGTGCCTCGGTTGTGCGAATTGTCGAACGACCCTTAAATCCGCGGTTAGGCCAGACCTTCGCCTGATTAATTGTCGTTGTAGCAGTTGTCGCTTGGCTCTCTTCCAGAAGTGCGAGCTGGCGTTGCTGCTCAAGCGTAATTCGAACATTCTTCGCCTTAGCAAGCTCTGCAATCAACTTATCCTGAACGGCGCGAAGTTTATTTACTTCCTTCTGCTGCAACGCTTGGGCGTCATCGGCAACCTTCTTTGCCGCTGCAACCTTCGCGGTTGCAACTACCTGTACTGCGCGCGCTTCATCTGCTTTCTTCTTTGCAGCTCGAGCCACAATCTCGGCCTCTTTAAATCGAGCCAAGGCGGTTGAGTTGCGTGCTCCTAAAGTATTGAGAGTTGAAAGTTGATCCATAATGTCTTGTGGACCATTTGCGCTGAGTAGCGGTTGGATGTCACTAAGACTTCCACCCATGATGTATGCATTTGCCGCCATCTTGCCAATGGAGCGATGCGCCTCTGCAACTTCAGCTGCCGTTTCGGCTGCATGCTTTGCGGCTGCATTGGCTGCAGCTGTTGCAATATTTAATTCGTTCTGTGCTTTGAGATAGAGCGAGCGAGCAACTGCCGCCTTAGCAGCGAGTTGGCGAAGGGTGAGATTAGCTGCTGCTAATTTCTTGGCTGCTGCATCCGCAGCCTTCTTCTTCGCCGCTTCGGCCACCTTCGCCGCTTCGATTTCAGCAAGAGTTGGCTTTGGCTTAGCGATTGCAGGCGTTGTGGCAAGGGTGAGCGCGCCCATGAGGGCGAGAGCTATCACTGACTTGCGGCGCATTATTCAAGAATAAATGAGAAGTACCTCTTCCGCAGTGGCAACGCGCCTAGCGAAATTAGTTAGCCACATCTCTCTTGGTGAATAAGAAGGATGAGACCAAGAACGCGACTAATACATAGAAAGTTCCCAGAGTTAACGCATGCGAATATGAAATATCTGGTGTACCGCCTTGAGCAATTGTTGCGAGCTGATTACCCGGCATCCAATCCAAAGTCACCGGCTTTACCGCCCCAATGAGGTTCTCTAAAATCAAAATCCAAACCAACGCAATCGAAATCGCTGAGATTGGTGAGCGGAGAAGGATTCCAAGAGTGATTCCGATAATTGCGTAGAAGATTATTGAGATATAGACATTGATTAAGGTTCGGCCGATCTCTGCCCAGCCCTCTGATGTAAACCACAAATCAGTGCTGACATTTGCGCGATCGGAGAGATAAAGAGAAATTCCAATGCTGACAACGGCATTAACAACTGTGAGCAAGAGTGCAAATGACTTCATGGCGCCGTACTTGCCCAACAAGAGCACGAGACGGCGAGGTTGGCGCACAAGGAGATTACGAAGGGTTCCGTAGGTGTACTCCTGTGCACTTTGAGCAGCAAAGACACAGAGCGCGATGATTCCTAATAGCCCACCAATTGATGCAAATCCATTAACCGAGCCACCCGCAAGTGCGAGAACTTCTCTGGTGATTGTTCTACCTCGATCTCCATTTCCATCAGGAGAATCAATCATGAGATAGATAAAGGCTGTAATTAGGCCATTGAAGAAGAGCGCCGCGGCGAAGGTTCCTAAGAGCAAGGTAGGACGGCGAAGTTTGCGCCATTCAGCGAAGAAGACCTGAATCATGACTGACCTCCTGTCATCTCAAAGAATGTTTCTTCGAGGTTTGGCAATGTGGGAGTGAGTTGTGAAAGTACGATGCCGGCATCGAATGCCATCTTATTGAGAACTGGCGCCCATTCATGCGGACCCTCAATATGAGCTTCGCTATGGCGGATAGTGACGTGATGACCCTGAGCAGTTGCCATGGCGGCAACCTTCTCTAAATCGGATGCTTCTAATGTGCGGACGATAATCGTCGGCTTCTGATTGAGAAGTAGCTCATCTATCGCACCTGCGAAGACAACTTCACCTTTGCGAAGCATCACAATGTGCTGAGAGATAATTTCGAGTTC
>JBDLWK010000058.1:0-5780 GCA_039804335.1 Actinomycetota bacterium | reverse complement strand
TGCGTCATAGTTCGAAATCTTAACTTGTTACATAGGATGTGCGCCATGAGCGCGCCTAAGAAGTTGCTATTAATCGATGGTCATTCGATGGCCTATCGCGCCTTCTACGCGTTGCCGGTTGAGAACTTCACGACGGCGATGGGCCAGCACACCAACGCCATCTATGGCTTTGCAACAATGCTGATCTCACTGATCAAAGATGAGAAGCCAAGCCACGTCGCCGTTGCATTTGATGTCTCTCGTAAGACATTCCGCTCAGAAATTTTTCCTGAATATAAGGCCAATCGTGCATCTACTCCCGATGAGTTCCGTTCACAGATGTCTTATCTGCACGAATTTATCGATGGCTGCGGTATCGAGCACTTCCAGCTTGAAGGCTATGAGGCCGATGACCTAATTGCAACAATCTCAAAGAGCGCAGAGTCAGATGGTTTTGAGGTACTGATTTGTACTGGAGATCGCGATAGCTTCCAGTTAGTCAATGAAAAGACAACGGTGCTCTATCCAAAGCGTGGGGTCAGCGAGATGGCGCGCATGACCCCCGATGCTGTCTTCGAGAAGTATGGAATGACGCCAGCGCAGTATCCGGATTTCGCGGCGCTCCGTGGCGACCCCAGTGATAACTTGCCATCGATTCCAGGTGTGGGGGAGAAGACGGCATCAAAGTGGGTAGTTGAATACGGCTCGCTTAAGGAATTGTTATCTGAGGTGGATAAGGTCGGCGGCAAAGTTGGCCAAGCTCTTCGTGACAATATCGATAATGTGATCCGCAACCGAGAGCTAACGCAATTGGTCCACGATGCACCGATTACATTCGACCTTACTGCGATGGAGTGGAAGGGCGTGGACCTCACAAAGATTGAGCCACTTCTTGCGACACTTGAATTTAAGACTCTGAAAGATCGCCTCAAGCCAATTGCAGCAGCAGGAACAGATTCACCGAAAGCTAAGAAGAGCGCAACCAATGATCTTCAAGGAGATCTCTTCGGGGTACCTGTGACATCAGAGCTCCTCTCAAGTGCAGCGCTCTCAAAGAAGATTGCTTCCCATAGCGGAGATATCGCTCTTGCATTCGAACTCGATGGAAATTCTGTCGATGAGAAGTTGTTGCGATACGCCGTCGCTCTCAGTTCAAGCGATGTCTATATCGTCGAAGGATCATCACTAGGTGCCTGGGCAAGCGATCCGAAGATAGGCAAGATTGTTTATGACGGTAAATCACTTGCACGTATCAGCGCACTCACCGGTTTCTCATTCGACATCGACCTCGCCGCATACCTTGTAAATCCAGGTGTACGTGCCTCATCAATCGCCGATATTGCAGATAAGTGGGGATCTCCGCTTGATTCATCCTCACCCGAGAACTTCTTGGCATCTCAGGCAACTTCATACTTTGAAATCAAGAAGAATCTCGAATCAGACCTCGCCGAGCGTGGCTTGACCGAACTCTTTACCAAACTCGAACTTCCAGTTGCCGAGCTCCTTGCAATTATGGAGAGCCGTGGCGTTGCAGTGGATCTCAAGGAACTCACCCGTTTACTCAATCTCTTCGAGAAAGAGGTAGCGGAAGAGACAGCTAAAGCTCATGCCGCTGTTGGTCACGAGTTCAATGTCGCTTCACCGAAGCAGCTGCAGGTTGTCCTCTTCGAAGAGCTCGGACTTCCAAAGACTAAGAAGATTAAGACCGGCTTCACAACTGATGCCGACTCACTCAATTGGCTCTTTGAGAAGACGGCACATCCAGTGCTCGCATCGTTATTGCGTATACGTGAGGTCAAGAAACTCGCAACAACGATCGATGGCTTGATCGCAGAAATTGCAGAGGATTCACGAATCCATACTCACTTTGCTCAAACTGTTGCCGCTACTGGTCGACTCTCATCTGTAGGGCCCAACCTGCAGAACATTCCAGTACGAACAGAGGATGGCAGAAAAATTCGTGCCACCTTTATCGCTGGCAAAGGTTTCGATGCACTTCTTACTGCAGATTACAGTCAGATTGAGATGCGCATCATGGCTCACTTATCTCATGATGCAAATCTGATTAAGGCCTTTGAGTCTGGTGAAGATCTACATGCTTCAATTGCCGGAGAAGTTTTTGCCGTCAAGCCAGCTGATGTCGACCCTGAGATGCGTCGTCAGATTAAGGCGATGTCCTATGGCCTGGCATATGGGTTGAGCTCTTATGGTCTTGCAGCTCAATTAGATCTGACTCCACCTGCTGCGCAAGATTTGATGGATCGCTACTTCGAGCGATTCGGCGGCATCCGCGATTACTTAAAGACCGTCGTCGAAGAAGCGCGCAAGGTTGGTTATACCGAGACAGTGATGGGGCGTCGTCGCTACCTTCCTGATTTGATGAGCGATAACCGTCAACGCCGAGAAGTCGCAGAGCGCATGGCTCTTAACGCACCTATCCAGGGATCAGCTGCCGACATTATTAAGTTGGCGATGCTCAACGTTCAGAAGGCACTGGTAGAAGGTGGTTTTACTTCCCGCCTTCTTTTACAGGTACATGACGAGCTTATTCTTGAAGTCATTTCCAAAGAAGAGGATGCGGTAACAGAGCTAGTTCGCCGCGAGATGGGTAACGCATTCCCACTGAAGGCTCCACTTAACGTGGGTATCGGCGTGGGCAAGAACTGGAACGTTGCCGCTCACTAGTCATCGTTGACTTTTATTCTGCGCTCTCGCCAAACTACAATGTGATTATGTCGAGCAAGCTCACTAGGGCGCTATCAATACTGCTCACCTCGCTATTTCTATTTACATCAATACCAGAGTCAGGCCATGCTGCTGTGGGGGATACTGATAGCTATCTCGCTCTCAATGGGACAACTCAATATGCCGATGTCGCCCAGGGAACAGATTTTGCACCAAGGGGAACTTACTCAGTTGAGGCATGGTTCAACCCATCAAGCATCACCTGCACCTATTCAGGAAGTACCGGATGTTCAATCGTTTCCCACCCAGGTAATTTCAATCTGATGATTGGAGATGGAACTATCCGGGTTGAACTTGGTTTCAATGGAAATCTCGGATCTACATCGATATCTACCGGAATCACTCCGGTGGCAAATACTTGGCAACATATCGCACTGGTAAAGAACGGTGCATCTGTAATTATTTATCTCAATGGATTTTCAATCGCGACATCAACGATAAGCGGTTATTCGAGTGCAGCAACATCGGGGAATAGTTTCCGAGTCGGTTACGATTCTTATTCCAGGTACTTCTCTGGCGGTATTGATGAAGTTCGTCTTTACTCAAGCGCTCTTACGCAATCGGAAATCAGAACAGATATGGTGACATGGGGTCCGATTAACTCATCTGGCCTAATTGCATATTATGATTTCAATGATGTCTCTGGCTCAAAGATTGCGAACAAGGTTTCAGGAAGTACATCCACAACTGAATTAACTTTGAGAAATACACCAACATTTTCAACAATTGAGTCGACAACGGTCAGTGGAATCCATACGACGGTTACTTTCGGGCGCACTTATCTCAACGCAAATGGTGGTTGGAAAGTTCCTAGCGGGGTAGGTGTTGTCGATGTACTTGTTGTCGCTGGCGGTGGCGGCGGAAGCGGCGGAAATACAAATCCTGGCATTTGCGAATCTGGTGGTGGTGGCGGTGGCGGCGGCGGACAAGTAAGAACTCTTACTGCGCAGACATTGATTCAGGGCTCAGTAATCTCGGTACAAGTTGGCGCTGGTGGGGTTGGCGGCGCAGGAGGCGTCTCTGGTTCGGTATTCGGAAAAGCAGGAGGATCGGGGTTCCAATCTCTCCTCGGCTCTATTTCTTCTTCCGGAGGCAGCGGAGGCGGAACAACTTCAACTACGTGTAAAGCATCTCCAGGTGGCGCATCCGGAAATGGAACTTATGCAGGCGGTTCGGTATCTGCCAGTAATGCAGGTGGCGGCGGAGGTGGCGGCGGAAACGCAGCTATCGGTGGAAACGGTTCAGCCACCAGCGGGAGCACAGGCGGCAATGGTGGAGCTGGATCGACTTCGACCGTAACCGGAAGTACCTACGGTGGCGGTGGCGGTGGCGGAATCAACGAATATATTGCCGGTGGCAATACAACTGTCGGAACTGGTGGAAACGGTGGCGGCGGAACCGGAAAAGTTGGATTTTCAAATGCTTCACCTAATACCGGTGGTGGTGGCGGAGGTGGAACCGGAGGTGGTGGCGGAAGTGGAAGCGTCGGCGGCACAGGCGCCTCAGGAATCGTCGTGATTAAGTTTATTCAGAGCGCAACAGTAAATAACTTTACTCTCAGTGGCGGCGCAACAACGGCAGTCTATCGGGTTGCAATAAATATAAATTTCTCAGTAACACAGCAATCGAAGGTCACTTTCACTCTTAATGGGAAGGTATTACCTGGATGTAAGAATCGCTCAACTTCAGGGAGCGGCTCCAATTGGGTTTATGAATGTAACTGGAAACCATCGCTCCATGGGATGGCATCTATAGTTGCGACTGCAACGCCAATCTCCGGCACTGGCCAAATTACATCCAGCACAATCCGAATACCGGTAACTTCTCGGACCGGATTTCGCTAAGTCGCTATTTTTGATTACGAAGTAATTGCTCGGTAGGCGAGAATTACGAACCCACAGAAGATTGTAGTCACAAGAGAAATTGTTGCAATCCCGGCAAGAAAAGTTCCATTGCTAAGTAGATATGTTCTCTCTGAAGTACAAATAGGGCATTGTGTTATGGATTGAAAATTGTACTTCCAACCGCAATCTAAACAACGAACATTGGCATCCTTGGAGAGCGCTTGAATTCCCTTCCAAGAAACATTCGCGTTCCGGTTAAGGGCCTTAATCGAAAAGACTCTGTACAAGTGCCTGATGGGCGTGACCCGAATTCTCTTCGACCTAGATTGACTCCTTTTTAGATCTAGAAAATCACCTTTAGATTCATTGGGTCTAGAGCTAGTATCAATAAAGATATTCAGTATGCCCATGAATTAATTATTCCTGCCAATGGCATTTGCGTACATAGTGGCCGCCCTTATTATCCTTCGCGGGCTACTGATTTGTGGTGGCGTTATCCTTCATCGCAGCGAGATCTTCTTCATCGGTAGGCAATTTATTTGCATCAGCGAGGCGACCTCGACCGATTGTGAGAATTGTGTAGCCGATTCCGATACAGACCGTGGTAATTCCTAGCGCGAAGTTTGGTGAAACTTTCTCCGAAATCACTCCACCCGATGCCGCACCAATTGACATTAACGTTCCCTCAATAGTCCAGAGCCAACCCATCATGCCGGTTGGTGAACCTTGTGGTCGAACAGCTTCCATGACTTCCCAATAGAAGACTTGAATCGCTCCGCCGACAAGTCCCATGAAGGCACCACCAATAACCATCGACCAATCTGGATATAAGAAGGCGAGCGGGAGTGAGACGATAAACCAAGCGAGATAGGTTTTGCGAAGTGCGCCCAGAGGAGTCGTCTTCTTTGAAACTAAGCCACCGAGAAGTCCGCCGATAATGTTTGCAATTCCCATGGCGGTGAAGATCCAAGCGGTGCGGTGAGGCACATCTTCCAAGGTGGCAAAGGCAGGAACAGCGACATCGAATACGCCCCAGCCAAATCCAATAAAGCATCCTTCGACAACAAGAAGTTGGAGCGGTTTATGGCGCCACATCGAAACTTTTACTTCTGGCTTCTCTTCCGGAACCCAATTACGAGCAATCTTCGTTATCGCGAGAGAGCCACCGCCAATTAACATCAGCGCCGCACAGGTATAGAGCGCGCTCTCTGG
>JBDLWK010000057.1:0-5841 GCA_039804335.1 Actinomycetota bacterium | reverse complement strand
TTCGAGCTATGAGGAAGAGAGCGAGGTGCGTCCACGCACCAAGCCGGCGGTAATCATTCTCGGCTCAGGCCCAAACCGTATCGGTCAAGGAATTGAATTCGATTATTCATGCGTGCATGCAGCTTTCACATTGCGAGAGGCTGATTATGAAACCATCATGATCAATTGCAATCCAGAGACTGTTTCTACCGACTATGACACAAGTGATCGCCTCTACTTCGAACCACTTACCCTAGAAGATGTGCTTGAGGTAATTCATGCGGAGACACTTGCCGGACCCGTCCTTGGTGTGATCACTCAGCTCGGTGGTCAAACTCCACTTGGACTCGCCGCTGGCCTGAAGGCTGCTGGCGTAACAATTCTCGGAACAAGTCCAGATGCCATTAACTTGGCAGAGGAACGCGGCGCATTTGGTGATGTTCTTAAATCGAAGAATCTCACCGCACCCGAATTTGGTATGGCGTCCTCGGAATCTGAGGCGATTGAAATCGCACAGAGAATTGGATATCCAGTTCTCGTTCGCCCCTCCTTCGTTCTCGGTGGCCGCGGTATGGAGATTGTTTATGACGATGAGTCGCTATCCGGCTTTATTACTCGAGCAACCGATATCACTCCAGATCACCCAGTCCTGGTAGATCGCTTCCTCGACTCTGCAATCGAACTTGATGTGGATGCTCTCTACGATGGCGAGGAGCTCTTCCTCGGTGGAATCATGGAGCATATTGAGGAGGCGGGTATTCACTCGGGTGACTCCGCTTGCGTGCTACCTGCGATGACAATCTCAGATTCTTCACGTGAAGAGGTAAGACGCGCGACTCTTGCAATTGCAGAAGGTGTTGGCGTACGTGGATTGATCAATATTCAATTCGCAATGGCTGGAAATATTCTCTATGTACTCGAGGCCAATCCTCGTGCATCTCGAACCGTTCCATTTGTCAGTAAAGCAACAGGAGTTCCACTGGCTAAGGCGGCTGCGCGAATTGCAGTTGGTAGCACCATCGCTGAATTGAAGGCAGAGGGCTTGCTTCCTCAATCAGATATTCATATCGCTCGCGGAATCAGCGTGAAGGAGGCGGTTCTTCCTTGGAATCGTTTCCGTCGTACCGATGGTCGTGGCGTTGATGCGGTGCTCGGGCCTGAGATGCGCTCTACCGGTGAGGTAATGGGAATATCATCAAGTTTTGGCGGCGCATATGCGAAGAGTCAAATTAGCTCCTTCGGTCCGCTTCCGAAGAGTGGAACGGTTTTTCTCTCACTCGCCGATAAAGATAAGAGCGCGGGGATTGACTCTGCACGAGCTCTCGTTGAACTTGGCTTTAAGGTTCTTACAACAGCCGGAACTTCGAACTTTATGGCCGAACATGGTGTGGTGACATCGCTAGTTCGCAAGAACTCAGAAGGTCGCGGTCCTCTCGGTGAGCCAACAATCGTGGATATTCTCAACTCTGGTGAAATTGATCTTGTGATAAATACTCCGGTAGGTCGGGGTACTAGGGCTGATGGTTGGGCGATTCGAACCGCTGCGGTGCAACGGAGTATTCCGATTATCACTACGACCCCTGGCTTCAATGCAGCTGTCGAAGGAATTCGAGTCCTTCGTCAGGGCGATCTCGGAGTCAAATCAATTCAAGAGTGGTTGGCATGAGCACAATCAATAAAGCGGCAGCCCAAGTCATTGCAACTGTAATTTCAAATAAGCGAGTAGGTGCATATCATCAGATTATCCTGAGCGTTGGCGAGGTGGTTCGCCACTGCCGTCCAGGTAACTTCATCGCCATTCAGGTTGGTGGAGATAGTTCGCGGATGGTTCTTCGTCGCGCCTTCGCTATCTCAAGAACTTCAGAGAATGCGCAGTTCGGGGGAACGGTAGAACTTATCGTTGCTCCCCATGGATCAGGCTCTAAGTGGCTCTGCGCACAAGGAGAAGGTTCCGAGGTCGATGTAGTTACTCCACTCGGAAGAGCTTTTGGAGTTCCGACAGAGCCAGCAAATGCTCTTCTTATTGGTGGGGGATATGGCTCAGCCCCACTTTTTGGCTTGGCTGATCTTTTAAAATCACGTGGATGTCGAGTCGATATGATCCTTGGCGCCAGCAATGGAAGCAAAATTTATGCACCGATGGAGGGTAAGCGCTCTGTTAACTCTCTCAAGATCTTTACCGAAGATGGATCTATGGGCGAATCAGGGCGTGTTACATCACAACTCGCCTCAATCATTGAAGAGCGCGGTGTGGAGATTATCTACTCTTGCGGTCCAATGGCGATGCTCAAGGCAATCACCGAGATCGCGGATACTCATGGAGTCATTCATCAAGCCTCCGTTGAAGAGTCAATGGCCTGCGGAATCGGTATCTGCATGACCTGTGTTCTTCCAGTTAAAGATAGCGATGGAAAGATCTCGATGAAACGCTCTTGTATCGATGGTCCGGTGATGGATGGCTCATCCGTCTGCTGGGATCTCGTGGGCAAGAGCACGGAGGGTTTTTAAGTGAGCGCCGCGGTAGATCTTTCAACCACCCTTGGCAATGCCTGGTTCCCCTCTCCAGTCTTTACAGCGAGTGGGTGCGCCTCTAGCGGTAAAGAGCTTGCACAATTCTTTCCGCTGAAAGATATTGGCGCTGTCGTCACTAAATCGGTCATGAATAAACCACGCCATGGTCGACCAACTCCACGTATGGCAGAGACGCCTTCTGGAATGCTCAATTCAATTGGGCTACAGGGTCCAGGTATTGATTCATTTTTGGCCAATGATGTTCCTTGGTTGCTCAGCCAGGGTTCGAGAGTCATCGTTTCTATCGCAGGTGAAACAGTGGAGGAGTATGCAGTCCTCGCACGTAAACTTCGCTCAACCTCAGGCATCTCAGCTATTGAAGTCAACATCTCATGTCCGAACGTTGAGAATCGCGGACTTGTCTTCGCCACAGATTGCGATACCTCTGCGCGCGTGATCGATGGAGTACGTAAAGTTATTGGCGGCGAGATTCCAATCCTCGCCAAATTGACCCCCGATGTGACAAATATTGCTGCAGTAGCAAAGAGCGTAGCTGATGCCGGGGCCGATGGTGTCGCGCTTATAAATACCGTTCTGGGTATGGTGATCAATTTAGATACTATGAAACCGCATCTTGGCGGAAAGACTGGTGGACTCTCAGGTCCTGCCATCCGCCCAGTTGCTGTTCGTGCCATCTATCAAGTTCGAGAAGCGCTTCCTCACCTACCTATTCTTGGAATGGGTGGAGTCTCATCTGGGCGAGATGCACTCGAGATGATCCTCGCAGGTGCCTCTGGAGTCTCTGTCGGCACTGCAAGTTTTGGAAACCCGACAGCTCTCATCACAATTCAGAGAGAGCTTCGCGAATTATTGGCACAAAGAGGTTTTACCTCGCTCGCACAAGCTGTTGGCTATGCCCACCGATAAGAGGAGTTTGCTATGACTGCGCCCATTATTCTCGCTGTTGATACTCGTGACTTCGATACCGCCCAACGGTGGGTCGAAGCCACAAGAGAGAGCGTTTCTCTCTATAAGTTAGGCCTCGAATTTTTCCTTACCTTCGGTGCAGAGGGAGTATCAAAGATCAAGAGCGATTTCGATGTTGAGATCTTTCTCGATCTTAAGTTGCACGACATTCCCAACACCGTCTCATCAGCTGCTCGCGCAATCTCCGAGATCAATCCACGTTTTCTGACGGTTCACGCATCTGGCGGTAGCTCTATGGTCAAGGCAGCGGTCGAAGCAGTTCCTCATATCGATATCACCGCAGTTACTATCCTGACATCTCTCTCTGAAGAAGATCTCTTTGAAATCGGCTATGCCAACCATGCGCTTGAGAGCGCGGTAGCTCTAGCAGATTTATCAGTCCGAGCTGGTGCCCGTGCAATCGTCTGTTCTCCGCTGGAGATCTCTGCAATTCGCTCCGCCGTCGGATCTGCGCCAATCATCATCACACCTGGAGTTCGTCCAGCAGGTAGCGCAGGCAGCGATGATCAGGTTCGTACGATGACGCCGCAGAGCGCAATAGATGCCGGCGCCAATTATGTTGTTATTGGTCGCCCAATTACAGGCGCTTGGAGCCAGGGTGCAGATGCGATGAGATTGGCAGCACGTGCGATAGCGGAAGAAATCAAAAGGTAGTATTCCTCCATGCCTCTGCCTCCTCGTCTATCCGATGAGGAACGAGCGCGGGCGCTTGACATCGCTAAGTCAGCAAGACAAGAGCGGGCTCGCGCGAAATCTGATATCCATCGAGGCGTTCTTACCTTTGCTGATTTTCTTAAGCTGGCCGAAGATAATCCCGTCTTAAGGAAGATGCGCGTAGTGGAATTACTGGAATCTCTTCCGGGTTATGGCAAGATTCGTGCACAAGCAGTGATGGAGAAGTTTGAGATCTCCCCGACTCGTCGCGTTCAGGGCCTTGGTCGCCATCAGAGAAGTGTCTTACTAAAGGAGTTTGAGATTCCATCTTCACAGAAACGTGGAAAGCTCCTCGTTCTCTCAGGTCCGGGGGGAGTCGGAAAGAGCACAGTTGCTAAGGCTCTCAGAGAAGTTCCAGGTTTCTGGGTGAGCGTCTCTGCAACTACGAGAGAGCCTCGCTTCAACGAGGTCGATGGAGTTGATTACTTCTACTTCAATAATCAAGAATTTGATGAGGCGGTTGCAGAAGGACAATTTCTCGAGTGGGCTGAATTCGCTGGCAATAGATACGGAACCCCTCGGGCTGCAGTCGATAAAGCTCTTGCAGAAGGCACCCATGTTCTGCTCGAGATTGAGATTGCCGGGGCTAAGCAGGTCCGAGCCCATTCATCTGAAGCCCACTTGATATTCCTTGAACCCCCATCATGGGAAGAACTCGTTTCGCGCCTCGAGGGCCGAGGTACCGACTCTCCTGAGCGGAGAGCAGCCCGGCTCGCCCTGGCCCAAGAGGAGCTTGCGGCAGCCTCACTCTTCGATACCGTGATCATCAATACTCAGGTCGATGAGGTGGTCCAAGCCCTGATAAGATTGGCAACCTCGTAAGCGAGATATTTTGAAGTTGCAATACCCCGGTTGAACTATTGAAGGAGCACCCATGAGCGGACACGTCGACGGAATCACTAACCCACCAATCGACGAACTTCTCGATAAGAGCGGTTCAAAGTACGCGCTCGTGCTCTATGCAGCAAAGCGTGCACGTCAGATCAACGCGTATTACTCACAGCTCAATGAGGGTCTCCTAGAGTATGTTGGTCCTCTAGTTGATACCTATGTTCACGAGAAGCCACTCTCAATCGCGCTCCGTGAGATCAACGAAGGTCTCTTGACCATCGAAAATCTTGAGACAAACGCTTAATTCTCTTTAGTAAAGCCATGTCCGCCCCAGCTCGAGAGATCATTCTCGGAGTTGGAGGCGGCATTGCTGCATATAAGGCCTGTGACCTTCTCCGTCGCTTGCAAGATCGCGGCTTCGCAATCACCGTTGTTCCAACGCCATCAAGCCTCAACTTTGTAGGAAGCGCTACTTGGGAGGCTCTCTCGGGCCGTCCTGTTACTACCCAAGTCTTTGAATCTGTAGATCAGGTGCGCCATGTCTCGCTGGCAAGAGATGCAGAGGCGATTCTCATTGCACCAGCGACCGCTGACCTGATTGCCCGCATTGCGGCAGGTCGAGCTGACGATCTATTGACCAACTGCATCCTCGCATCTGACGCACCAATTCTCGTTGTGCCAGCGATGCACCCCAATATGTGGTTTAACGAAGCTACCCAAGCAAATGTTCGCACGTTGCGAGCTCGGGGGATTGATGTGATGGAACCCGTTGAAGGAGCGCTCACTAGTGGCGATGTTGGTAAGGGTCGATTCCCATCG
>JBDLWK010000056.1:0-5860 GCA_039804335.1 Actinomycetota bacterium | reverse complement strand
GAGCGCCTGCTCATCATCGATGAGATCGTAAAGCCAGCATATGCAGCAATCGCTGCAGAATAAGTAGAGGAAATCTAATTATGGCCAAGTACACCTTGCAGCAGGTTGCAAAGACAATTGATTACGCACTTCTTCGCCCAGATATGTCTCGCGATGACGTTCGCGAAGGGTGTGAAGTAGCGTTGAAATATGATGTTGCATCAGTTTGTTGCAAGCCAGCAGATGTTGCATTCTGCGCTGAGATCCTTCGTGGCTCCGATGTTCATGTCGGGACAGTTGTCGGATTCCCACATGGAAACTCAGCAACTTCAGTAAAGGTCTTTGAGACCAAGCAAGTTGTTGCAGATGGCGCTACCGAAATTGATGTCGTTATGAATATCGGATTAATGAAATCAGGTCTCTACGACGAAGTTCGCGATGAGCTCGCTGCTGTTGTCGCTGCAGCTGGTGGCCATCAAGTGAAAGTAATTTTAGAGAATGCCTACCTCACCAAAGAAGAGATCGTAAAGGCGTGTCAGCTCGTTGAAGCATCAGGTGCTGATTATGTAAAGACTTCAACTGGTTTTGCGCCAACAGGTGCAATCCTCGAAGATGTAATTTTGATGCGCGCATCTGTCTCAGAGAAGATGGAGGTCAAGAGCGCAGGCGGTGTAAAGAACCTAGATATGTTGTTGGCCTTCATGGATGCCGGCGTTAAGCGCAGCGGTGCATCAGCTGCTGCTGCCATGCTCGATGAATTTAAAGAGCGTTTCGGCGCCTAAATTACTGGGTAAGAAATTCCCGCAGTGGCTGGCGGAGCTGATCAATGAGATCTGCAGACTCCTGCGCATCCTTAGTGATGACCTCGATATAACACTTCATCTTCGCCTCGGTTCCTGATGGGCGGATGATGGCGCGGATGCCGCCAGCGAGCCAGATCCGAAGACCATCTGTCGGTGGCAGGCCATCAGTAGGGGCTGCGAGGTCATCTATAGCCTCTACCGCCCGTCCCGCTATCTCCTGAGGGGGATTTGAACGTAAAGTAGCCAAAAGGCGGGTAATCGCCCCCATATCTGAGACTCTGATCGAGATCTGCTCTGTTCCATGGAAGCCATGGCGAGCCCAAATCTCATCGAGGAGGTCAGCAAGGGTCAGGCCATCGCGCTTGAGATCCATCGCAATCTGCGCCAAGAAGAGAGCCGCTGAAATTCCATCCTTATCGTTTACCGTCTCAGAATCAACGGCATAGCCGATCGCCTCTTCATACCCATAGGCGAGATTCTCAATCTTCGCCAACCACTTAAAGCCGGTGAGAACTTCCTTAAAGTCAACGTTGTAATGAGCCGCAATTTTACGAAGTGCAGATGAGGAGACAATTGAGTTGCCCATAGTGCCGGCCGGCTTATTGCGAGCAATCCACTCGCCGAAGATCACGCCGAGCTCATCTCCACGGAGCATCCGCCAACCAACGCGAGGATCATTGATGGCAGCTGCACATCGATCGGCATCTGGGTCATTGGCGATAACAAGATCTGCACCGAAGTCCCGCGCCTTTGCAAGCGCTAAATCAATTGCACCGGGTTCTTCCGGATTTGGAAAAGCGACAGTTGGAAAATCTGGATCTGGAGCACACTGCTCATCAACGAGAATGAGCGTTGCAAAGCCGGCATGGTTGAAGACGCGCTGCACTGTCTCTGTTCCGACTCCATGCATCGCGGTGTAGACGATCTTGATATCACCCGGACGCAGCGCTAATTTAATTGTTCGTTGAATATATTCGGTGATGACATCTTCGCCAAGGACGGTCCACTTATCTCCACGAGGGAGCGCCTTTAGCGACGTGACGGCATCTATATCGCTTGCAATAATGGTATCGGTGGGATTGATGATCTGCGAGTTAGCGTAATTAACTCCATCTGCAGTGGGACCGATATAAACCTTGTAGCCATTATCTTGCGGAGGATTATGACTAGCCGTCACCATAATTCCGACATCGCATTTCAGGTGCGCCGTTGCAAATGCAAGGACTGGTGTGGGAAGCGGACGGGGCAGGATGTAGACATCCATCCCAGCACCGCTCAAGATCTCTGCTGATTCTTGGGTGTAATCCTCAGATCCATAGCGAGCATCGCGACCAATCACTACAGATTTCATTCCACGCTTGCTCATATAGGCGGCTATTCCCGCAGCGGCGCGACCGACAACGGCGCGGTTCATACATGATGGACCGGCACCGATTGGTCCGCGCAGACCTGCAGTACCAAATTGTAGGAAGCCGCTAAAGAGTGGCTTCAAAGCAGCTTCATCACCGGCATCTAGTAAAGCTTGTAGGTGTGCGGCAGTAACAGGATCTGGATCATCTGCAATCCATGCCTTAACCTCTTCGATGAGCGCTGCATTCATAAGTGCAGGTTACTCGCTTGAAAAGAGTTAGACGAGCTTTGGGATTGTGTTCTTGAGCAATTCGCCCATGCGGCTGGCTGCAGCTTTACCTGCAGCAATGACCTCTTCATGGTTGAGCTTCTCGCCCGTCATTCCCGCTGCGGCATTTGAAACAAGTGAGATTCCTAGAACTTCGGCGCCCATCGCATGAGCTGCGATTGCCTCGGGCACTGTAGACATTCCAACAAGGTCAGCGCCCATTGTGCGCATCATCAAGATTTCTGCCGGGGTCTCATAGGTAGGTCCGCGCCAATGCACATAGACGCCCTCTTGAAGTGAAGAATCTTCCTTCTTAACAATTTCACGGATGCGCTTGCTGTAGAGATCGGTGAGGTCAACAAAGGTTGCGCCAGAAAGTGGTGATTGAGCGGTGAGTGAGATGTGATCACGGATGAGCACCGGTTCTCCCACCTTGTAAGCAGCATTGATTCCACCACATGCATTTGTGAGGACAACTACCTTGCAGCCAGCCTTAACGGCGGTGCGGACTCCGTGCACAACTGGCTCCATACCTTTGCCCTCATAGAGGTGGGTGCGGCCAAGAAATACAAGTGCACGAATAGATTTACCTTCATGCTCAATAATGTATGAACGAACTTTTCCTGAGTGACCTTCAACTGCAGGTGCTTCAAAACCTGTCAGCTCATGGGCATCGCACTCGTAGGCAGGAGCTCCGAGCGCATCACATGCAGTTACCCAGCCTGAGCCCATGACAAGCGCGACATCGTGAGCTGCCACTCCGGTACGTGATGCGATTTCAGATGCAGCCTGTGCTGCTGCTGCCATTGGGTCTTTGTAGAGAAGCTCACTGCCTGGCAATTCGTTTGAAGTCATGCCTCAATAATGTCACAGAGAATGGTGCCACTTGAAACTGTCTCGCCTACAACAGCCTTTAGGTTTTTAATCACACCGCTCTTATGGGCGTTGAGTGGCTGCTCCATCTTCATCGCCTCAAGAACGATAATGAGATCTCCAGCTTCGACGCTCTGGCCATCTTCAACAGCAATCTTTACCACCGTGCCCTGCATTGGGCTTGGTAGCCCATCTCCTGAAGCGCCAGATGCAGATGCCTGCTTGGCACGATGTCGCTTTACGACAGGTTCCGGGGCATGTACGAGGATTTCAAAGCGCTTCCCATTGACCTCTGCCACAAGTTTCTCGGCAGCAGCGCGGGTATTAAGGTCGACTGGCTCCGATGTATATGCCGGGATCTCATTAACAAACTCGTTCTCGATATAACTGGTGTATACCTTGAAGTTTTCGGTGTAATTAGAATCTTCCAGAATTGCCCGGTGGAATGGAAGTGCGGTTGCAAGTCCTTGAATTTCAAATTCCGCTAAAGCTCGACGTGAACGCTGAATTGCTTCTTCACGAGTTGCGCCAGTAACAATCAACTTTGCCAGCAATGAATCGAAGTTTCCGCCGATGACATCACCCTTGCGGAATCCAGCATCAACGCGAACGCCAGGTCCGGTCGGGATCTGCCACTCGATAATACGTCCGGGAGCAGGTAAGAACGATCTACCTGGATCCTCACCATTGATACGAAACTCAATTGAGTGGCCACGAATAATTGGATCTTCAAATCCAAGCGCTTCGCCCATTGCAATACGGAACTGTTGGCGAACGAGGTCGATGCCAGTTACTTCCTCGGATACTGGGTGCTCTACCTGGAGGCGAGTATTGACCTCAAGGAAGGAGATGGTTCCATCAAGACCAACGAGAAATTCACAGGTACCAGCGCCGACGTAGCCAGCCTCTTTCATGATCGCCTTCGATGAGCGATAGAGCTCGTCATTCTGGGCATCTGTAAGAAATGGTGCCGGTGCTTCTTCTACCAACTTCTGGTGGCGACGTTGTAGTGAGCAGTCGCGAGTGGATACCACTACGGCATTTCCAAATTTATCCGCCAGGACTTGAGTCTCAACGTGACGCGGCTTATCGAGATAGCGCTCGACGAAACATTCGCCGCGACCGAAGCCAGCAATTGCCTCACGAACGGCAGATGCATAGAGCTCTGGAATCTCTTCGATGGTTCGTGCAACTTTGAGGCCTCGACCTCCACCGCCAAATGCTGCCTTAATTGCAACTGGAAGGCCGTGCTCTTTTGCGAATGCAACAACTTCATCTGCGTGTTGAACAGGATCTTTTGTTCCCGCTACAAGGGGAGCACCAGCAGCCGATGCGATTCGGCGAGCAGAGACCTTGTCGCCGAGCGCGCTAATCGCAGCAGGGGAAGGTCCAATCCAAATAAGGCCCGCATCGATTACCGCCTGCGCGAAATCAGCGTTCTCAGAGAGAAAGCCATAACCCGGGTGCACGGCATCTGCCCCTGCCTTCTTCGCGAGTGCGATGATCTTTGGGATATTGAGATAAGTATCTTTTGCGACAACACCATCTAATGAGTATGCAAAGTCGGCGCTCTTGACATGGAGCGCATCGCGATCTTCTTCAGAGTACATTGCTACAGATTCGAGGCCATGATCTTTGCATGCTCGGATTACGCGTAGAGCAATCTCACCACGATTAGCAATCAGAACGCGTTTCATCGCATCTCCTTCACTTCTGGCCAAGAATAACCAAGTTGTTTCATTGCTTTAAGAAGGAAAGGCATAGATATCCCTACTACATTCGTGTAGTCGCCTTCGATAACAGGAATGAATGGTGAGCCAAAACCATCGAGAGTGAAACCACCGGCTACATGAAGCGGCTCGCCCGATGCAACGTAATCAGCGATCTCCTCATCACTCATATCGGTAAAGGTGACCTTTGTTGTCACTCGATCCGCGATTTCAATTCCTTGAGCAGTATCAATAATGCAATGACCGGTATGAAGCAGGCCAGTGCGACCACTTATCTTCTTAGCACGCTCAATGGCTACTTCAGGAGTACCAGGCTTGCCAAAAGAAACCCCGCCTACATCAAATGTTGAATCACAGCCGATAATAATTGCCGGGTAATCAATCTGCTCGCGCACTGTGTGGGCTTTTGCAACCGCAAGAGCAATCACCATATCTTCTGGAGTCATCGAATTGAAGAATTCTGTCTCTTCATCAACATGGCTCACGATAATTGTTGGCGTAAGTCCGGCACCTTCAAGGAGGCGCTTACGAGATGTTGATTGAGATGCAAGGACGATACGTGGCATTAGTCAAACCTCCTTGCGCCGAAAGTTACCTGATGGGGAAGCGGCTGACGAAGTTGCGGAAGGCCAAAGACGCTTCGCTTAATAACTGCCTTTAATTCGACCGGCTTGCGGTTTGCTAAGACGGCGTGAAGAGCAAGGAGCTCTTCATCGCTGGGATGACCGGATGCAACAGTAAATTTCATTTATAGCGGAATATTTCCATGCTTACGCGCAGGCAGGATATCGCGCTTGGTCTTTAAGGTACGGAAAGCCTTTGTGATGTATTGACGTGACTCTTCTGGCTCAATCACG
>JBDLWK010000055.1:0-5885 GCA_039804335.1 Actinomycetota bacterium | reverse complement strand
TTCCTAGATATTTCAGCGAGCGTTGCGGGTAGAGATACAACTCTTGAGGTAGTTCGAAAGACGGCAGAGCAGGTATTTATTCCACTCACTGTGGGTGGGGGAATCCGCTCAGTAGAAGATGTCGATCGCTTGCTTCGAGCAGGTGCCGACAAGGTCTCCATTAATACTGCGGCTCTTGTTCGACCAGAACTTATTGCGGAGATTGCAGATCGTTTTGGATCGCAGGTTCTCGTTCTCTCTGTTGATGCTCGTCGCGCAAATACCGATTCAGGTTTTGAAGTGACGACACATGGCGGTCGCCAGAGCGCAGGGGTCGATGCCCTCGCCTGGGTCGAAAAGGCTTGCGCGCTCGGAGTCGGTGAAATTCTCCTTAACTCAATGGATGCCGATGGAACTCGCGCCGGATATGACCTCGGAATGATTAAGGCTATCCGCGCTGTTTCTCGCGTACCACTGATTGCAAGTGGTGGAGCTGGCAGTCAAGAAGATTTCGCCGCCGCGCTCGATGCAGGAGCAGATGCGCTACTAGCTGCTTCAATTTTCCACTTCGGCATCCATAGAATCGGCGATATTAAGAGTTATCTCGATCGCAGTGGCTATCCAGTGCGCACCACTGGCCATCGCTAAGGCAGAATACGACCATGACTATCGAGCTATCACCTAAAGTGAGTGCACTGCTCAAAGATGGAGTCGACCTCATCCCGGCAATCGCACAAGATGGCGCAACCGGTGAAGTCTTGATGCTTGCTTATATGAACGCTCAATCCCTTGCGCTCACTATCGAAACCGGTCGCGCAACTTATTGGTCACGTAGTCGCAATGAGCTCTGGGAGAAAGGCGCAACCTCTGGCCATACTCAGCGCGTAATTTCAATTGCAATTGATTGCGATGGAGATGCGCTGTTGCTTACGGTTGAGCAAGAAGGTGCTGCCTGTCACACCGGCGATCGCACTTGTTTCCATCGCGAGATTCATCGCCAAGAGAAGACGTTGCCTTAACCGTGAATCTAGAAGAGTTTCGTTTATATGCGCGCGATAACAATGTTATTCCGGTCTATCGCCGAGTCTTGGCAGATAGCGAAACTCCGCTTGGCCTTTATAAGAAGTTAGCAAAGAACAATCCAGGAACATTTCTCCTTGAATCTGCCGAACATGGGGGAGTCTGGTCGCGCTACTCATTTATCGGAGTCCGAAGCCAGACAACTTTGACTGAGCGCGATGGAAAGGCTGATTGGCTCGGTACTCCACCGGCCGGCGTTCCGCGCGGAATGGATCCTCTACAAGCGCTCAAACTTGCTGTAGCACATTTAAAGACCCCGGTGATTCCAGGTTTGCCTCCACTCACCGGTGGCCTCGTTGGTTACATGGGATATGACGCGGTACGTAGATTAGAGAACATCCCATCGCTTGCACTTGATGATCTCAACTTGCCAGAGATTGCATTTATGCTCACTAGTGATCTCGCAGTAATGGATCACAGCAATGGAACCGTGACGCTTATTGCCAATGCAATCAACTGGGATGGCTCAGATAGTCGAGTCGATGAAGCATTTGCAGAGTCGCAAGAGCGCCTTGATCGCATGTATCGAGATCTACAAAGCCCACTTCCTGGTGATGTCAGTGATATCCCCGAGTTCGCCCGACCAGAGTTTGACCGCAACATCACGGAAGAGGAATTCTGCGCTAAGGTCGAGATTGCTAAAGAAGAGATTCGTGCCGGTGAGGCTTTTCAAATAGTCATCTCACAGCGCTTTGCAACTGCGGCAAAGGCTGATGCTCTCGATATTTATCGAGCGCTCCGACTTAGTAATCCAAGTCCTTACATGTATCTCTTCCGATTTGCTGGCGGCGTTGAAGTTGTTGGATCAAGCCCAGAGGCGCTGGTGAAGGTGACTGGACGAGAGGTGATGGTGCATCCAATCGCCGGAACGAGAAAACGTTCTGCCTCTATCGAGGAAGATATTCGCCTTGGGGAAGAGCTACTCGCAGATCCCAAAGAGCGTGCGGAACATCTGATGCTCGTAGATTTAGGGCGCAACGATGTTGGGCGAGTCTGCACACCTGGCTCTGTGGAAGTAATCGACTTCATGCATATCGAACGCTATTCACATGTGATGCATATTGTTTCTACAGTAATCGGTGAACTGGCAATTGATGCGGCACCAATCGATGCGCTCTTCTCGGTATTTCCCGCCGGAACTCTCTCAGGTGCTCCTAAGCCGCGAGCGATGGAGATCATCGAACGACTCGAGCCCACTCGTCGCGGACTCTATGGTGGAGCTATTGGTTACTTCGACTTCACTGGAAATATCGATACCTGTATCGCAATCCGCACCGCTCTCATTAAAGATGGCGTGGCATATGTTCAGGCAGGTGCAGGAGTAGTGGCGGATTCAGACCCTGAATCAGAGAATCAAGAGACCATCAATAAAGCAGCCGCAGTTCTGACTGCCATTAATACAGCGAATGCGATGCGTGGTTAATCATGTGGAAATTAAATATTTCTATTCTCTTAGTTGCAATCATCGCAATATCAATCAGTCGGAGAATGCGCCTCTCGCCTAAGTATGAACGCGGCGATAAGAAGATTAGAGAAATCTCTGATTGGACCTCACTCGATCGAGGAATCGATCCCACAATAAAGGATGGCGAAAAGTGAGCGTTCTCGATTCGATCATTGAGGGAGTCCGAGAGGATCTAGCTGCACGTCGTCTGCCGCTTTCGCAATTGAATGAACAGTTATCTCAAGCACCACAAGTTATCGATGCGCATGAACGACTTCTTGCTGCACCGATGACAGTTATTGCAGAGGTCAAACGCGCCTCTCCAAGTAAAGGCGCTCTCGCATCCATCGCTGATCCACGCGCCCTCGCTGCGCAATACCAAAGTGCTGGAGCTGCAGTAGTCAGCGTGCTCACCGAGCAGCGACGTTTTGGCGGGTCACTTGCAGATCTCATCTCTGTTCGTTCCGAAATAGATATCCCGATTCTCCGTAAAGACTTTATGGTTGATGAGTACCAATTCTTTGAGGCACGAGCTGCCGGCGCTGATGTAGTGCTCTTAATCGTTGCCGCTCTCTCCAAGCATCAATTAAAGGATTACTACGATCTTGCCACTGAGCTTGGAATGGCCGTCCTCGTCGAGACACATACCCATCAGGAGATAGAGGATGCGATGGCTATTGATCCTCGAATAATCGGAGTCAACGCTCGCAACTTAAAGACGCTAGAGATTGATCTCGCCGCCTTCTCACAATTAATTCCAGAGATTCCATCGACCATCATCAGAGTTGCAGAGTCAGGAATATCTGCTCGCTCCGAGGTAGAGATAGCTCAGAGCGCTGGAGCGCAGGCAATCTTGGTAGGCGAGACACTGGTTAAGTCAGGTGATCCAGCCGCTGCAATTGACCAACTTCTGGGTCGCACGAAATAGTCCTATAAAGGTAGCCTTTCGCCATGAGTCCACTTGAAACATCAGCGATGACATCAGAGATTCTCGGACATTTTGGCCCATATGGCGGCCGATTTGTTCCTGAAGCTTTGATCGGTGCACTCGAAGAACTAGATGCCGCGCATCAAGCTGCGCTGAAGGATCCTGATTTTCAACGCGAACTCGCTCATCTTCATCTGACATATACCGGTCGTCCTTCAATTCTGACCGAGGCAAAGCGCTTTGCAGAACATGCCGGCGGAGCTCGCATTCTGCTCAAGCGCGAAGATCTCAATCACACTGGAAGTCACAAGATCAACAATGTTTTAGGACAAGCTCTTCTCACCAAGAAGATGGGAAAGAAGCGCATCATCGCCGAAACTGGCGCCGGACAACATGGCGTTGCATCAGCAACTGCAGCCGCTCTGATGGGCCTTGAATGTGTTGTCTACATGGGCGAGGAAGATACCAAGCGACAGGCGCTCAATGTTGCTCGCATGAAGATGCTCGGCGCAGATGTTGTGCCGGTAACCTCTGGATCGAAAACCCTTAAGGATGCAATTAATGAAGCGATGCGCGATTGGGTTACAAATGTTGAGACAACTCATTACCTACTAGGTACCGTTGCAGGACCACATCCATTTCCAACGATGGTGCGCGACTTCCATAAGATCATCGGTGAAGAAGCTCGCGATCAGGTGCTTGCACTTGTTGGACGACTACCAGATGCAGTTCTTGCATGTGTAGGTGGTGGGTCAAATGCAATCGGTATCTTCCATCGATTTATCTCTGATGCAAATGTGCGCCTTATTGGTCTGGAGGCAGGTGGTGACGGAGTAGAGACAGGTCGCCATGCCGCAACTCTTACCGGTGGTTCACCCGGAGTCCTTCATGGCACTCGCTCCTATGTTCTGCAAGATTCCAATGGGCAGACAGTCGAGTCTCACTCAATTTCAGCTGGCCTCGACTATCCGGGCGTTGGACCAGAGCATGCCTATCTCCACGATATTGGTCGTGCCGAATATCGCGCGATAACCGATAAAGAGGCGATGGATGCATTCTCACTTCTTTGTAAGACAGAGGGAATTATTCCGGCGATTGAAACGGCGCATGCACTCGCAGGTGCAATTAAAGTCGGAAAAGAGCTTGGCCCTGATGCAATTCTTCTAATTAATCTCTCTGGTCGCGGGGATAAGGATGTACATACAGCGGCGCAGTACTTTGGTATTTCATTGGATGGTCAGTAGTGAGTACTCCGCTAGATAACCTCTTTCTTCAGATGCGGGAAGAGAAGCGCTCGGCGCTCATCGCTTATATCCCAGCTGGTTTTCCAACAATTAAAGATTGTCACCGAGTGATTCAAGCTCTCGTTGATGGCGGTGCCGATGCGATTGAGATCGGCTTCCCATATAGCGATCCAGTAATGGATGGGCCAACAATCCAGGAGGCAGCGGTGACTGCGCTCAACAACGGCACCGGTGCTGAAGATGTTCTTGATGCACTTGAAGTTGCCGTCAATGCCGGAGTCCCATCGGTTGTGATGACATATTGGAATCCCATCGAGAAGTACGGTGTGCAGAGATTTGCAGATGCAATTGCAGCACGCGGAGGTTCGGGTGTAATTCATCCAGATATCACAATTGAAGAATCTGGTGCGTGGCTCTCAGCGGTCGAGGCATCGGCAATCAACCCTATTTATGTAGTTGCACTCAGTACCTCTGATGAGCGCTTAGCGAAGGTCACCGCGCAATGCGGGGGATTCGTATATGCAGCGAGCATCATGGGAGTCACTGGCGCTCGTGCATCAATCTCTTCTGGAGCAGAAGGGTTAGTTGCTCGCATTCGCACGACCACCAATCTTCCCGTCGCCGTCGGCCTCGGTGTTTCTACCCGGGAGCAAGCGCGCGGAGTCGCCGCCTATGCTGATGGAGTTATTGTGGGATCGGCATTTGTAAAGGCGATTCTTGATGCGCCTACTATCGATGAAGGTCTCATAAAAGTCACAGAGTTGGCGCGCGAGCTATCTCTGGGCGTTCGTGGCCAATAGCCCTTATATTTACCCAATTCTCAAGACCGCAGATAGCTAATTGAAAGAGGAATCTCCATGGCACAGAAGAACGCTCCTAAGGGTGGAAAAGATAACTTCACTCGCTACCTCGTGATCGGCGTAGTTGTAGCAGTTGTAGCAATCATGGTGGTTCCTACCGTCATCTCTAAGAACAGAACCGTTTCACAGGTGATCCCTGCGACGGTCTCTGAAGATAATGGCTATGCAATCTCTTTCAATACAGAGGATGAGACGCTTCCCGTTGTTGATATCTATGAAGATTTCCAATGCCCAATCTGTCAGCAATTTGAGGGCCTCAACGGCGAGTACATCAACTCACTCATTACCGAGAAGAAGGCAGCGGTTCGATTTAACATCCTCTCATTCCTCGGAACAGAGTCGGTCCTTGC
>JBDLWK010000054.1:0-5980 GCA_039804335.1 Actinomycetota bacterium | reverse complement strand
GCGCGCCCGGGTGCTGTGGCTCAAGCACGAGCTGGCGCTGGACTGCTCGCCCTGCTTTGAGCGACCAGCACCTAGACGCCAAGCGGAAACTCCCACTTTCATCGCATCCATCATTGTGATGATGCCACTATTGGCAGCCTTCACGAGATGAGTTTCGCGAGCAACAGGAAGGGCTGCATCTGGATCTCCACCTTGGGCTGAAACCATTCGGCGCCAGTGATCCATTGCGCTGCCATCTTTCAGTGCATCCGCTGGATCTTTTCCAACAATACCCGCAGCATCAATCATTTCTCGTGCCAGCAAGATAGTTAACTCAACAACATCTGCCGGTCCGCCACCTGCAAGAACTTCAACTGACTCACGAACTTCCAGGGCGTTACCTGCAGTTAATCCCAAAGGAACATCCATTGCGGTAACCAATGCACGCATCTTCACACCTGCATCGACTCCAAGTTGCACCATGGTGCGGGCAAGCTCTGCCGCCTTCTTTGGATCTGACATAAATGCACCAGAGCCAGTCTTCACATCTAATACAAGAGCTGAAGTTCCTTCGGCAATTTTCTTGCTCATAATCGATGACGCAATCAGTGGAATCGCTTCCACTGTTGCAGTCACATCACGAAGGGCGTATAGCTTCTTATCTGCCGGCGCCAATCCTGCACCTGCCGCACAGATAACCGCTCCAGTATCTTTTAATACCTGCAACATCTCTTCATTTGAAAGTGAAGCGCGCCAACCTGGAATTGATTCCATCTTGTCGAGCGTTCCACCTGTATGGCCAAGTCCGCGTCCTGAGAGCTGAGGTACTGCTCCCCCACAGGCTGCAACGAGTGGTGCCAGTGGAAGGGTGATCTTGTCACCAACTCCACCAGTTGAATGTTTATCAGCTGTCTTACGATCGAGCGCCGACCAATTCATTCGCTCACCGCTATTGATCATCGCATTTGTCCATCGTGAGATTTCACGAGAATTCATGCCGTTGAGCAGGATTGCCATCAAGAGCGCTGACATCTGCTCATCGGCAACGGCGCCACGGGTATAGGCATCGATCACCCAGTCGATCTGTGGATCGGTTAACTCATTACGGTCGCGCTTTGCTGAGATGATCTCAACGGCAGCAAAAGGTTCAATCATTTCAGTCTTGTCTCTATTTCTTCAGGCCCAAAAGCCCACGGTAGTAAATCATTGAGCGTCTTTACGCCTTCATCTGTCATTAACTGCAACTTGGATCCACCGTGCTCTTGTAATAGCTGGCGACAGCGGCCACATGGCATGAGTGGATTGCCTGAGATATCTACGCAGGCAAATGCAATAAGTCTTCCGCCACCTGTCGCTGCAAGTGATGAGACCAATCCGCACTCTGCACAGAGCGTCAGGCCATAACTAGCATTTTCAACATTGCAGCCGGTAACGATTCGTCCATCATCTACTAGCGCAGCAACTCCCACTGGAAACTTTGAATAAGGAACATAAGCCTTCTTCATCGCCGCCAGCGCTTCATTGCGCAAGAGTTGCCAATCAATCTGCATTAGTGGGAACCGCCGCCTCGTTTATATGCGATTCCATCGGCCGCGGGGGCTCGAACTTTTCCAACAAATCCCGAGACGGCGATAATCGTTGCAATGTAAGGAGCCATCAACATGAATTCCGATGGAATTGGCGTACCAGTGATAGTAAGTAGACCCTGCAAGTTATCGGCAAAGCCGAAGATAAGAGCTGCAGCAACGGCGCCGAGTGGTGACCAACGCCCGAAGATCAGAGCGGCGAGAGCGATAAAGCCCTTTCCTGCCGTCATCTCCTTACTGAAGGAACCAACTGCTCCGAGTGTAAAGAACGCTCCACCAAGACCTGCAACAGCTCCAGCCCAGAGAACATTCTTAAAGCGCACCTTGTTGACATCGATACCGACTGATTCCGCAGCGGTTGGGTTTTCTCCGACAGAGCGAGTACGTAGCCCCCACTTGCTCTTAAAGAGCGCAACATGGATAAAGGCGACAACCACATACATCAAATAAACGATGATGCTCTGACTAAAGAGGATCGGCCCAATTACTGGAATCTTTGAAAGGATCGGAATATTGATCGGGCTAAATGCGATCGCTGAGTTCCACTCTGATTGGTAAGGAATCAATAACTTCTTATAGAGGAAGCTGGTGAGACCAATGACTAGAACATTGAGAACGAATCCAAGAACAACCTGATCGATGCCGTACTTGATAGCAAAGACGGCGAGAAGGAGTGAGATCAAAGCACCAGCGATAGGTGCAAAGAGGAGCCCCCACCAATTGTTCTGAAGCAATGATGCCAACACGCCAGATACAAATGCGCCGGCGAGGAGCTGGCCCTCAATCGCAATATTGATCACTCCAGAGCGCTCTGAGAGCACGCCAGCCATCGCACCAAAGATCAACGGAACAGAGAGTAGGAGTCCACCTTGGAGCAGGCCAGTAAATGGAATGAACTTTCCAGCCGCTGCCCAGCTGAGGAATGACATCAAGAATGAGATCGCAAAGATCGCACTTGCTAGGCGAACGGTCTTTCCCGCTCTAAATTGAATTGCAGCTAGCGCCACCGCAAGAAGGGATGCGATTGCAAATCCCAAGCTTGCGGCGGTTGAGTTAACAATCCACTCTTTAATAAGGATCCACTCATCACCTAGGACAAAGCTATAAGTGACTGGTTGGCCTTCCTTTGGAAGGATTGCAAAGACAATAAGTGCAAAGAGACCGAGGGCTCCCATGGTGATAATTCCGCGGCGACGTCGACGTTCTGGCGCAGAGAGTGTGCGAACTTCTTGGGTTGTCATTAGCCGTTCCATCCCTTCGAAGCGAGAGCTTGTCCTTCATCGACATTCTTCAATCTAAAGATTGCCTTAATCAGAGCAGGCGCTGCGATAAAGAGAACCACGAGCGCTTGGATGACGAGAATCAGATCGAGCGGTGTCTCAGTGCTTGCCTGCATCGTTAATCCACCAGCACGCAAGGCGCCGAAGAGGAGCGCCGCAAAGACTGTTCCGATTGGAGTTCCGCGACCGAGGAGGGCGACTGTGATTGCATCGAATCCGAAGGTGCCACCGACTCCAGCTGTGAGAGCTGGTTCAGATCCAAGAATTTGTACTGCGCCACCGAGACCTGCAAGAGCGCCAGCGATAAACATTACAGTCGTGGTTGAGCGGCCAACAGAGATTCCAGCTGTCTTAGAGGCCGCTGCATTTGCACCGACTGCACGGAACTTAAATCCCCAGGTGCTTCGGTTAAGTAGCCACCAGACAGCAGCTGCTGCAAGGAGGGCGATAAAGAAACCTAGGTTTGCGCGAAGTTCCGATCCGAAGAGATGTGGCAGACGTGATGACATCTGCACCTCTGGCGCAAGCGGATCTTGTCGACCTGGGCGTAAGAAAGGTCCAGTGCTCAAGATCCAGAGCAAGAAGTAACCGGCGACGTAGTTGAGCATGATTGTCACAATTACTTCATGAGCACCAGTTCGTGCCTTCAATAGACCTACAAAACCGCCGTAAAGTCCAGCGCAGAGAAGTGCGGCTGCGATTGCGGCGATACTGTGGATTACCACTGGGAGCTCGAAGTGGAATCCAACATAGCTAGCGCCGATTGCGCCAGCGATGAATTGCCCTTGAGCTCCGATATTGAAGAGCCCTGCCTTAAATGCAAGTGCAACTGAAAGTCCGGTAAGGATGAGTGGCGATGCAGCAACGATCGTCTCTGAGAGTGGATAGAAGCCCTCAATAAAACTTGCCTTAGCAAGCTCTGGATCGAAGATCGAACCACGGAAGAGCGCCCAGTATGCGCTTCCGGCAGTTGAGAAAGCTTTCGCAATCATTGAGAGCGGAGAAGACTTGAGCGCAAGCACCTTTGAATCGGAGAATGCAACGAGCAATCCACTGACGAAGAGCGCCATCGAAAATGCCAGCGCCGGAAGAGTGATCTTCCTTAGGAACTTCTTCATTTCTTTACTCCCGCCATCAAGAGGCCAAGTTCTTCTCGTGAAGTATCTGCTGGAACAATTGCAATAAATTCTCCGCGGTACATCACTGCGATGCGATCAGCCAAGGCAATAACCTCATCGAGTTCGGTACTAAAGAGGAGTACACCTCGACCTGAATCGCGCTCTGTAATCATTCGCTCATGGACGAATTCGATTGATCCAACATCGAGTCCGCGAGTTGGCTGAGATGCAACGACTAGCTTTACTGGACGCGAGAGTTCGCGAGCGAGAACAACTTTCTGCTTATTGCCGCCAGAGAGCGATGATGCTGGGTCTTTTGGTGATTGCGCTCTGATATCAAATTCAACAACTCGCTTCGCTGCATTTTCGGCAACCGCGTTCTGTGAGATTACCGGACCCTTTGCAAAGGGAGGTAGGTCATGTAGATCAAGAATTAAATTCTCTTCAATGCTAAATGATGAGATAAGTCCATCTTGCTCACGTGATTCTGGAATAAAGGCGATCCCGGCATGGAGGGCATCACGTACTTTGCCCACCTTGATTGCTTCGCCGTCGAGCGTAATGCGGCCATCAATGTGCTCTTGCAATCCAAGAATCGCCTCTGCGAGTTCGGATTGGCCATTGCCCTGAACGCCCGCAACTGCGAGAACTTCACCGGCATGTAGCTCGAAAGAGATGTCCTTTACCAAGGTGCGACCGGTGTGATCATGAATATTGAGATTTTCAACCTTCAACATCACCTTACCGAGCTTAGGTGCAGCCTTATCAACATCGAGTGAAACTGGACGACCTACCATCAATGAGGCGAGTTCTTCTTGGCTGGCAGATGGTGATGCAGTACCTACGACTGCGCCACGTCGAATAATTGTGATCTTATCTGCCGCTTCTTTTACTTCGCGAAGCTTGTGAGTAATGAAGACAATTGCTGTTCCTTGATCGCGCAACTTCTTCATATTTCGAAGGAGCTCATCGGTCTCTTGCGGAGTAAGTACCGCGGTAGGTTCATCAAGAATTAAAACTTTTGCATCATAAATTAGCGCACGGATAATCTCTACACGTTGCTGGATACCAACTGGCAGATCTTCTACTAAAGCATCAGGATCAACATCAAAGTTGAACTCAGCAGAGACGCGCTTGATTTCTTCACGGGCGGTCTCTAAATCGAGAAAACCAAGCCCCTTTACCTTCTCGTGGCCGAGGACGATGTTCTCTGCGACGGTAAAGACAGGGATCAACATAAAGTGCTGATGCACCATACCGATACCGGCGGCCAACGCATCAAGTGGTGATTGAATATCAATAACCTTGTCGTCGACTGAGATTGTGCCCTCATCTGGAGAGAGAAGGCCATAGACGATATTCATGAGCGTTGATTTACCGGCGCCGTTTTCTCCGAGGATCGCATGGATCTCTCCTGATTCGACTCTGAGGTCGATGGAGTTATTAGCGGTGAGTGCACCAAAGCGCTTTGTGATGCCGCGCAATTCGAGGGACATGTGCGTAAATCTACTCTTTAAAGGCTCTTTGCACAAAGTAAAAATGTAGAAAGGTTATAAAAATGGATAACAAAAGGGAGCCAGCAAAATCGCTGGCTCCCTTTTGTTGGAAGAGTTTAGTTAATTACTTAACTGAAACCTTCTTGTTTGAAATATCTGTACCGAGCTTAGTTACCTCAGAGCGAAGCGCTGAAGGAACCATACGGATGAGATCGTGGTACGGAGCAAGCTTTGTTCCACCATTCTTGAGGGTACCTACGTAACCTGTTGAAGAGAACTTGTTGTTTGCTACGTCAAGGATTACACCCTTAACAGATGTATCGACACCCTTAACTACAGAAGTAAGAAGTACCTTCTTGTACTGTGGTGCAGCTACGAATCCATCGGTATCAACCCAGATAACAACTGACTTCTTTGAAGCAATTGAGTTACCTGCTGTTGCGCCACCAAGACCACCAGCAACTGGGAAGATTACATCTGCACCCTGCTGCTCGAAGTTCTTAGAGATCTGAAGTGCCTTA
>JBDLWK010000053.1:0-6974 GCA_039804335.1 Actinomycetota bacterium | reverse complement strand
GAAGTTGATGGGATATATATCCTGATATTTCTTAGGTGGATTCTCGGCATATGCGATCGTTCCATCGGCACGGGTAGTAAAGAATTCAGGATGTTCGCGAACCCATGGATGATCAGGTGATGCTTGTAGCGCGAAATCGAGAGCCACTTCAATCTTGTTCTTCTTTGCAACTGCTATGAAATCTTCAAAATCTTTGATTGTTCCAAGTGCAGGATTGATTGCCATATGGCCACCATCAGCGCTGCCGATGGCCCAAGGAACACCTGGGTCAGATGGAGTAGGAGTCAATGTGTTATTTCGACCCTTGCGATGAGTTAATCCGATTGGGTGAATCGGTGGGAGATAGAGAATGTCAAAGCCCATTGCTGCAACTGCAGGGATGCGCGCGGCGGCTGTTTTAAATGTTCCACTCGTGATGCTTCCATCTTTATTTAAGATTGCGCCTTCACTTCGAGGGAAGAATTCATACCAAGACCCCACTAGTGCGCGAGGATGATCGGAATAGACCGGGTACTTCTCGCTCTGGCTCGCCATGCGACGTATTGGATGAGATTCACAGTAGCTGCGAATCTCGGGAGTCGATGCGATGCCAAAACGATTAAGTGGAGCGAGCTTCTTATCCTTCAGCGCCGCAATCGCGCTCTTAACTAATGATTTTGCCGTTGCATCTCTTGCAGAAATTTCTTCAAAGAGGTGAAGACCAATTGTGCACATAAGTTCAGAATCGATATCTGCAGTTGTTTTGATCTCAGCATCGTGAAACCATGTTGCTAGCGGGTGATCGTAACTTTCGATGGCAAATGAGAAATCGCCACGATCAGGAATAGTGATATCAGCTGTATATCTATCGCCACCTTGCCAGATCTCGCGCATCACAGAGCGAGCGATTTCTTTACCTGTTGAATCAAAGAGAACTACATCGGCACCAAGTGCATCATGGCCCTCACGAAATACCGTCGCGCGGGGGAGATATCTGCTACTGGAATTCGATTAATCAGCCAGAACCTTCTGTATTTCCTGCATCTGCCGCTGTGACATCGAAGATACGGTACTTGTTGATCGCCTCTGTGACAACAGATTCCTTCACATCGCCGCTCTTTGCAAGCTGCGCGAGCGTTGCCACGACGATGGATTCTGCATCAACCTTGAAGTGGCGACGGAGAGCGCCACGGGTATCAGAGAGACCGAAGCCATCAGTACCGAGTGAGTAGAACTCATTTGGTACCCATGGAGCAATCTGATCTTGCACAGCGCGCATGTAGTCAGAGACCGCAACGACTGGACCTTCAGTGCCCTTGAGCTTATCTGCGATGTAAGCGCTCTTCTTTGAAGTTGGGTTGAGCAAGTTATGGCTATCAACCTCAAGACCATCACGGCGAAGTTCGTTCCATGATGTAACAGACCAGACAGAGGCTGATACGCCCCAATCCTTCTGCAAGAGATCCTGTGCCTTGAGCGCCCAGTTAACACCGACGCCGGATGCGAGAATCTGCGCATTCTTCTTGCGCTGCTTCTCGCCTGACTTCAAGAGATAGATTCCACGAAGCAGACCTTCAACATCGAGGTTTGCAGGCTCTGCTGGCTGCGCATATGGCTCGTTGTAAACCGTGATGTAGTAATAAACGTTCTCACTATTTGCGCCATACATACGACGAAGGCCATCTTTAAAGATATGTCCAAGTTCGTATGCATATGCAGGGTCATATGAGACAACTGCTGGGTTGGTCGATGCAAGAAGATGTGAGTGACCATCTTCATGCTGCAGACCTTCACCGTTAAGAGTTGTGCGACCTGCTGTTGCACCGAGGACGAATCCACGGACTAACTGGTCAGATGCAGCCCAGAAGGCATCGCCTGTGCGCTGGAATCCGAACATTGAGTAGAAGATGTAGATAGGAATCATCGGTTCATCATGTGTTGAATATGAAGAGCCGACAGCGGTAAATGAAGCTACCGATCCCGCCTCATTGATTCCTTCATGAAGGATCTGACCTGACGTTGACTCCTTGTAAGAGAGAATCAATTCACGGTCAACAGATGTGTACTGCTGGCCATGTGGTGAGTAAATCTTTAGCGATGGGAACAATGAATCAAGTCCGAAGGTACGAGCCTCATCAGGAATGATTGGAACAAGGCGCTTTCCAATGCCCTCATCCTTCACGAGATCCTTCAACATACGGACAAATGCCATCGTTGTTGCGATCTCCTGCTGACCTGAACCGCGGCGAACAGATTCGTATACAGAATCTGGTGGCGTTGGAAGTGGCTTTGAAATGGTGCGACGACGTGGAACAGATCCACCAAGTGCGGCGCGACGTTCTGCTAGGTACTTCGCCTCAACAGAGTCAGCTGCAGGCTTGAAGTATGCAGGTGTGTACTTATCGAGCGCGCTATCAGGAAGTGGAATCTCGAGGCGATCACGGAACTCAGTGATGTCCTCAAGTGTCATCTTCTTCATCTGGTGTGTTGAGTTACGTGCTTCAAAGTGTGAACCAAGTGTCCAGCCCTTAACTGTCTTTGCAAGGATGACAGTTGGCTTTCCATTCTTCTGGGTTGCTGCAAGGTATGCGGCATAGAGCTTGCGGTAATCATGTCCACCGCGCTTGAGGTTCCAGATGTCATCATCTGAGTAATTAGCAACCATCGCTGCGGTGCGAGGATCCTTACCGAAGAAGTGTTCACGGACATATGCGCCGGACTCACCCTTAAATGTCTGATAGTCACCATCAAGAGTTGTATTCATGATGTTAACAAGTGCGCCTTCTTTATCCTGCGCAAGGAGTGGATCCCAACCACGACCCCAAATAACCTTGATGACATTCCAGCCAGCGCCACCGAAGATTGATTCAAGCTCTTGAATGATCTTGCCGTTGCCGCGCACAGGGCCATCAAGGCGCTGCAAGTTGCAGTTAACGACGAAAGTTAAATTGTCGAGCTTCTCGCGTGAAGCAAGACCGATTGCACCGAGTGTGTCGACCTCATCCATCTCACCATCGCCAAGGAATGCCCAGACGTTCTGATCTGATGTGTCCTTAATGCCACGGTTGTGGAGGTAACGGTTGTAACGAGCTTGATAGATCGCGTTAAGTGGACCGATACCCATTGAAACAGTTGGGAATTGCCAGAAGTCAGGCATCAAACGTGGGTGTGGATATGAAGAGAGTCCGCCACCTTGATGTGAAAGTTCTTGACGGAAACCATCGAGCTGATTCTCGGAAAAACGTCCCTCAAGAAATGCACGTGAGTACATTCCTGGGCTTGCATGTCCTTGGAAGAAAATCTGATCGCCGCCACCGACGTGATCTTGGCCGCGGAAGAAGTGGTTAAAACCAACTTCATAGAGCGCAGCAGAAGATGCATAAGTTGAGATGTGGCCACCGACTCCAACGCCTGGACGCTGTGCACGATGAACGAGCATCGCAGCGTTCCAGCGAACATATGAACGGATGCGGCGTTCGATATCTTCATCACCAGGGAACTGTGGTTCTGCCTGAGGTGTGATGGTGTTGATGTAATCAGTTGTACGAAGATTTGAGATTGGCACCTGGCGCTCATGTGCGCGCTTGAGCAGAGCGAGCATCAAGAAACGGGCGCGAACGGGACCGGCTGCCTCGAGAGCTGCATCGAGTGACTGCTGCCATTCGAGAGTCTCCGATGGATCGGTATCCACCAATTGATTGAGTAGGTAATCCGCCTGGCCTTGGAATTCGCTCATGGGGCATATTCTCGCGCCTAAGGGGGTCGGAGGCAAAATAAGTAGGCGTGACGCCCATTACCTGAGAATGAATACTGAGAATAGATACCTCAAACTCTTGCGAAACCGGCCAGTATCTATTGGACTTAGCCCGTGGCAGCGCGCATGGGCTTAAAGCCAGGAGAGCTTGTACTCGAACTCGGAGGTGGCTCCGACGCGGATCAATCTCTCCGGGCGAAGATCGCTGGGATTACCGGCACAGAGTTGATTGAAAACCAGACCAATGAAGTCGTAGACGCAGTCATCATCTGGTGGCGCGATGGCGACGGTGATCTCGAAGATGAGTTGGTCGATGCCCTCACCTATCTATCCGATAGCGGCGCAGTCTGGGTGCTTACTCCTAAGGCAGGTCGCGACGGCCATGTTGAACCGAGTGATATTCAAGATGCAGCGCCCAATGTGGGTCTATCGCAGACATCAACTTTTGCCATCGCCTCTGATTGGAGCGCAACGCGACTTGTCGCACGGAAGAGCGCAAAGCGGTAAGTTTCTCGCATGACAATCACAATTGGATCAGCTGCTCCGGATTTTGAACTCAATGATCAGAACGGCAATAAAGTCTCGCTCTCATCATTTAAGGGTAAGAAGAATGTAGTTCTTCTCTTTATTCCTTTTGCATTTACCGGAACATGCACTGGCGAACTCTGCGCTATGCGCGATGACCTCGCCTCATTCCAAAATGAGAATGTAGAGCTCCTGGCTCTTTCATGCGATTCAATGTATAGCCAGCGCATCTGGGCAGAGCAAGAGGGTTATAAGTTCCCTGTACTTTCAGATTTCTGGCCACATGGTGCGACAGCTCAGGCATACGGAATCTTCGATGAAGCCCGTGGATGCGCGCTACGTGGAACATTTGTAATTGATAAAGAGGGAATCGTTCGTTGGAGCGTAGTTAACGGTCTTGGCGATGCTCGTAGCAATGATGATTACAAGGCAGCGTTAGCGGCGCTCGCTTAATTTGTTATTGAAGTCGCCCTTAAAGCGGCTTGATAGAGATAACTTCAACTCCACCAATGGAGTTAAGAACGCTGACCAAATCTGATGGATCGGTGCCAGGCACTGCCACGGTGATGTCATCGATTCCGCGCCCATCTTCTGATTTGAGAACGACGAGCTCTCGAATATCGCAGCCTGCTGCACCGATTGCTGAAGCAATCGCGCCTAATGAGCCGGGACGGTCTGGGAGCGAGATCTGCATTTGGAAGAGTGCCATAGGTTCAGTGTAGTATTCGCGAGCACGCTTCGCTCCGGCGAATCGGGTGGTTAGCTCAGTGGTAGAGCGCCTCGTTTACACCGAGGATGTCGGGGGTTCGAAACCCTCACCGCCCACAGTTAGTTCTTCACATCGCCACGAAAGTAGACTCCGATATATGAGTCAAAAACGCCATCCGCTCCAAGCCCTGATGACTTCTCATGCAGGAATGCGGCGCATGCTCAATCTTTGGCCACCATTTCTCTTCTCTGGGATTTCAGTTCGAGAGATATCTAAAGATTTTCGCCATACGCAGGTGAGATTGAAGAAGAAGGTTCTCACCTCTAACTATGTAGGAACCCTCTTTGGGGGATCGCTCTTTGCGATGACAGATCCCTTCTACATGGTGATGATCATGAAGAACCTGGGTAATGAATACATTGTCTGGGATAAACGAAGCGAGATTGAATATGTCTCACCTGGAAAGAGCACCGTCACAGCAGAGTTTCACCTCTGGGATGAAGAGCTCGATGAGATTAAACGCGAAGTCGCAGCGACAGGTAAATATCTGAAGTGGTTTGAAGTTGATATCAAGAGCGCCGACGGCACAGTTGTTGCGATTGTGAAGAAGCAGATTTATATTCGCAAAAAGGGCTAAACCTTCTTCTCGAACTCCAGCTTCATCTCTTGATAGCGCATCAGCGTAAATTCCGCTTGGACTCTAATATCTTCACGAGGTGAATTTGTCGCCTCTTTTAACGGTTCGACTATCGCCTCTCCAATCGCGCATAAGAATCGCGTGAGCGAGAACTGCAGATCTGAATCGCCTCGGCCCAGTTGAGTAATCAACTTCTCGACCAGAGCTGGCTTCTCGCTTTCAGGAACCAGAACGGAAGCTGCTCGCCATGCCGTTGATGCAACTCCATCTTCAATATCAAAGAGGAGCTCATCAGTGATCAACGAGTAATACTTCTTATCGCCGATCTTCGAGAAGGTATGGATAGCTTGGCTTCGAGATTGTGCGATGGGTGAATGCAATTCTGGAATCAGTTTCTCAACAACAGCCTCTTGGTCATGCCTCATTAAGGCCCAAGAGAGAGTATCTCTCACAAAGAAATCGGGTTCATGGGCGCACTGTGAAATGAGAATCTCGATGAATTCTGGAGCTGGATATGTTCCTGCTGCAAGGGCTGCCTTAAGTCGCACCGATTGATCTGGCGATGCCAGCATTGCTTCTAAAGTTGCCACGTGAAAACGTTAGCAGCCTTACTATTCAAGGGCATTTCCTCAAGGTAATCTGCGCCTATGCGCTTTATTATCTTTGTAATTGATGGTCCAGGAAATCCCGCTAATTCAGATGAGATGCAGAAAATTGATGCATTCAATGAGAAGCTTCAGAACAACGGGCATTGGATTACCGCAGCAGGTATACGTCCAGCAGATACTGCAACGTTGATTGATAACCGCGATAACAAGGGCATCGTTACCGAAGGATCTCTCTTCGATGCATCCGAGTACTACAGCGGATTCTGGATCATTGAAGCAGCTTCTCCTGAAGAGGCTCACCAACTCGCTTTGGAGGGCTCACTCTGCTGTAATCGCAAAGTTGAGCTCCGCCCATACATTCGCTAATTGATCTAATGGAGACCACCGGCGGATTCACCAGCGTTCAATTGCTCGAGCATGAAGCAGCATCTGCCTTCGAGCACTTGGATGTAACGAAAGCTCTCCAGATAGGAAAGCGCGGAGTTGATCTCGCGAGGATGAGAGATTACCCAGTAACCATTGTCATTGAGTTAGATGGAGCAGAGGTATTTCGTGAGACTGTATCTGGTGATGGCGCAGAACATTCAGGTTGGATTGCTCGAAAATCAAATGTTGTGAACTTGACTCGCCATTCAACGATGTATGAGCGGGTAAAGGCCGAAGAAGATGAAAGCGATTGGCACGCCGACCATGGGTGGCGTGCTCATCATCGGCTCGGTGTTGGCCTATGAGCTGGGCGTGGGTTTTGTGCCGATTCGAAAA
>JBDLWK010000052.1:0-9171 GCA_039804335.1 Actinomycetota bacterium | reverse complement strand
ACAGCGCCAGCACCGGTCTTGCGGATGTAGACAACTGATGGCTCATCGTTATCTGATGAGAGAACTAGGTTCTTGATGTTGAGGACGATATCTGTGAGATCTTCCTTAACACCCTCAAGAGTTGTGAACTCGTGGAGAGCTCCTGCAACGCGAATGCTTGTAACTGCTGCACCTGGAATAGATGAGAGCAGCGTACGGCGCATTGAGTTGCCGAGTGTGTAACCAAAACCTGGCTCGAGAGGCTCGATAATAAAACGTGAGCGGTTCTCGCCAATTACTTCTTCGCTAAGTGTTGGACAATTACTTCTTCGCTAAGTGTTGGACGCTGTGCAATTAGCACTGTTGTTCCTCTTTCTTCTCACGGAAACCCACTATTTGATTTCCTTAGTTAGCTACTGAAAATTACTTGCTGTAGAGCTCAACGATGAGCTGCTCTTGAACCTGTGTATCGATGATTGATCGAGCAGGTACACCGTGGATGATGATGCGCATTTGTGCTGGCACAACCTCCATCCAAGCTGGACTCACCGAACTCGGCGCTAGCGACGATGAATGGTGTGAGGTCGTGTGACTTTGAAACGACATCAATGATGTCCATTGGAGTCACGCGGAATGATGGGATATTGACCTTCTTGCCGTTCACAAGGAAGTGACCGTGGCGAACCATCTGGCGTGCCATGTCACGTGACTTTGCGAAACCTGCGCGGAAGACAACATTGTCGAGACGTGTCTCAAGGATGATAAGAAGGTTTTCACCAGTCTTACCCTGCTTGCGGTTAGCCTCTTCGTAATATCCACGGAACTGCTTCTCGAGTACACCGTAGATACGTGCGCACTTCTGCTTTTCACGCATCTGGAGTAAGTACTCAGATTCCTTTGAACGGCCGCGGCCGTGCTGTCCTGGTGGATATGGACGTGATTCGATCGGACACTTTGGTCCATCGCACTTTGAGCCCTTGAGGAAGAGCTTTACTTTTTCGCGACGGCAACGCTTGCAGTCTGCTCCGGTATAACGAGCCATTTATTCTCTCCCTTTCCTTAAACTCGACGTGGCTTTGGTGGACGGCAACCGTTATGTGGAGCTGGAGTTGTATCTGAGATAGCTCCAACTTCAAGTCCTGCTGCCTGTAGTGAACGAATTGCAGTTTCGCGTCCTGAGCCTGGGCCCTTAACGAAAACATCTACCTTCTTGAGGCCGTGCTCCTGTGCGCGCTTTGCTGCTGCTTCTGCTGCAAGCTGTGCTGCGAATGGAGTCGACTTACGTGAACCCTTGAAACCAACCTGGCCTGATGAAGACCATGAAATTACTGCACCGGTTGGATCAGTGATTGAAATGATTGTGTTGTTGAAGGTTGACTTGATGAAAGCCTTACCCACCTTCTTCTTACCTGCGATTGCCTTACGTGGACCCTTGCGAGTACGTGCATTTGTATGTGTGCGCTGACCACGTACAGGAAGTCCCTTACGGTGACGGATACCTTGGTAGCTCTGAATTTCAACCTTACGACGGATGTCACCAGCGATTTCGCGGCGAAGATCACCCTCGATTTTATAGTTAGCTTCGATGTATTCACGAAGCACAGCAAGATCTGCTTCTTGCAAATCCTTAACGCGAGTATCTGGTGAAATACCAGTTGCCTTCAACGTTTCGTGGGAACGAGTTAAACCCATTCCAAAGATATAGGTGAGTGCGATCTCAATGCGCTTCTCGCGCGGAAGATCGACACCGACTAGACGTGCCATTTAATCAACCATTCTGTATCCGGAGGTCCTCCGCAGTGCTCCTCAGCATATTTACTGAGCCTCGGCCTACCGGTCCGGGGGTCTTAAGCATTTCTACTTAAGTCGCACTACGCGTACTTATTTCTTTGTCTTAGTTAACACGAAGATTTTCGCAGATCACCATTACGCGACCCTTACGACGAATGACTTTGCACTTGTCGCAAATCTTCTTCACGCTTGGATTAACCTTCACGTGATTCTCCTTGTTAGCGAAACTATTTACTTGTAACGGTAAATAATTCGACCCTTTGTTAGGTCATATGGACTTAGTTCTACGATTACACGGTCTGCAGGCAAGATACGGATGTAGTTCTTACGCATCTTTCCTGAGATGTGAGCCAAGACTTTATGTCCATTTGTTAGTTCAACGCGAAACATTGCATTCGGAAGTGCTTCAGCTACAGTGCCTTCGATCTCGATCGCACCATCTTTGCTAGCCAAGTAACGCCACCCAATTTCTGTATCAAATTAAACGAACATGAATCGGCCCAGCCAGAAATCTGTGGAAATCAGGCCGAACAGAAGGGTGATTCTATGGGAGAGCCCCCTTATAAGGGAAATCGCCTAAATCGACCGCCATTTGTGACCGGCGACACGCCGAAGGGGTGTCTAGCGGGCGACCTTCTTATAGCCCTTAGGACAAACCGGCTTCACAGCGGTGATCTTCTTCTTGGTGCTTGCCTTGGCGCAGGTAATCGTCACCTTCTTGGTCTGAGGCTTAGGAGCTGCCTGGGTGGTGAGCTCAGGCTCGGGCGTTACTGAAGGAGTAGGTGTGACAGCAGGCTGAGCCTGGAAAAGTTTTACCTGGATCGTTGGCGCTGAGTAGGTGAAGCCATTTGCCGAGAGGCTAAGCCATCCATCGCGCTCATTGACCGTATAGGTCGCAGTCTGCGTGGTTCCATCTTCAGAGAGGATTGAGACTGAAGCCTGAATCGGAGCCTTGCTAAACCCATAAATACAGCGAGCGATATCTGACTTAATTCTTAGATCGTATGTTCCCTTGAAAACCTCACCCTTCGATGTGAGGTGTGGGGCCATGACTTTGTAATCTAGCGATTGCGTATCGGCATTAAAAGATGGTGTTCCTGCTGCATAGACGGTTGCATTCGTCGTGACTAAACCTACGAGTTCCTTTGCATCACGAATACAGCGGCTAGCATCAGAGAGCTCACCTTCATTGAGGGTGTAGAAAGCCCAGGTTGATGGGTTGGCACTCGCCTTATCTTTGATTTGAGGTAGCCATAATGAGAGCGCATCAAAAGATTGCTGGCCAGAAGTACCGACCATCTCTTGGAAATTTCCATTAGCTTGATTCTTCGTTGTGAACATTCCTTGTCCACCATAAACCTTGCCATCCAAAACATATTGCTGAATCCCTGGTGATAGTTCGCTCCACCTAAACCACTCGCCTACAACTGGTACGCGAATTGGCAGTGCGCTAACTTCAATAGTCTGAGAGTTATTTGGGAGCACATTAATAGTCGCATCTGGGTTGTAGATTCTTCCGTGCAGCCAACCTGCAATCTTCTTCTGCAATCTGACTTTTACGCCAAATTTTACATTCTCTGGAAAAGCTTGGCGCTTCTGACAATTTCCATCTCCGACCATCGCGCAGTAACGCCACTCGTCAAGTGAATTATGCATGACGCCGCGCGGAGTTTTCTCGGGGGTTTCGGTGTAATCAGTTGCAACTTGCTGCGAATAGCGTCCAGATACGAGCGTTACTGGAGAAACATTGACGATTAGATCCCAAAAATTAAATTGTTCATTTGTTACCTTGGTATTTGCAGGCTTATCAAGGGCGCCTCTGACAAAAGCCTGCACCATGTACTGGTTATTGCCACCACCATGGTTGATTCCAGGTATCGTCCAGACAGTTGGAGTTCCGCCGGTTGGTAAATTGAGTGCATCGTTGCCGGCATAATCCCATTTAGCCTTAGCTGGATAATTCACAGGCTGCTCAGCGTTAATCCGCTGACCGCTTGAATCAATAGCGTAGAAGGAATCGATGCAGTTGGTAGCAATTAGATCAGAGCATGGTTGTAAAAAAGCGCTTGCCGCAATTCGCTTGAGCTCCACACACTTTGGCGAATCAACATCTGCGCAGTGATACGAAATCGGATTGGTATTTCCGACTCGCTCTTCTTCCGCATAGAGGGTTGATGGCTCGCGATTGAGAGTTGTGTTATCCCCAATATAAAGAGATCTCCAACCTTCCCCCTGAGGTGATGCGATTGGTGTCCAATACTCATCTGGGCTATCTGCAGCAATACTGATAGAGGAGAGCGGCCCCAGTAGGACCGCTCCCCCCATCAGAATTGCTAAGAATTTCTTCATTTAGATTACTTCTTCTTATAACCCTTTGGGCATGTTGGCTTCACTGCAGTGATCTTCTTAACTGACTTACCCATCACGCAAGTGATAGTTGTCTTGTTAAGCATCGTTGTCGCAGGCTTCCAGCTCTTCTTCAGAGCAATCTTCAGCTTTGGACGTGAGTATCCGAAGCCAGATACATCGATGATGATCTTGCCGCTCTTGACGCCAACAGTTGCAACAGCAGCAGTTGTGACTGAGCCATCTGTAATGACCTGAACAGAGAGAGCCTTGACTGCATCGTTTACATTGTCGAGACCCCAGAGGAGCTTGGCATCTGCAGCAGGAATAACTGCCTTATAGAAACCGATATTAGGTGTGACGCCATCGGCGGCAAAGTGAGGTGCGGCTGCTGTCCATGCGAACTCCTTATTCTCAGCGTTCCATACCGGTGTGCTGAGATCGCAGACTCCGTTTGAAGATACAACCATGTCACCGGATGTTCCCTCAACACCGAAGGCAGATTGTCCTTCGTTATTGATAAAGAGCATCGCTTGGAACTGGCGGACATTGGCTTTTGCAACTCCGGTCTCGCCAGAGCAATCAGCTGACTTGGCAGCGAGCGCCACAGTAACCGGGCTGCCAGAGAACTTAATTGTTGAGAGACCATTTGCTGAGCTGTAATCACCAGCGAAGTTTGTTCCTACGCCGACGAGAACACCTGGCTTAATTTCTCCGGTCTTTACTGTGACCGAGATGTAAGTATCTGGATCCATACTGACTGCATATGTTGGCTTATCTACCTGAGTAGCAACCTTTACCTTCTTATCAGAGCCAGTAAATGTTGGGAGAACATCGATAAAGACATGGTTTACAAATTCATTTGCAGTCTTTGCATCGACATAGAGTCCGCCGAAGCCAAGTGAATCGAGGCCATTTGTTGACCAATCAAGTGAAGTCCAGCGGCCGCTTAGTGAGCGTCCGGTTGCAACGGTAGGAATTGTTGGCGCAACCACTGTTGTTGTATCAGCAGTAACAGTCGCGGTATCAGTTGAGACCGTTGCACTCTCTGGAGTTGCGAGTACCTGTCCATCGGCAACCCATGTCAGTGGAACAAGAACGCCGCCGGAAGTCGTGATCGAGACGCTCTCAACACAATAAGTTGTGCGCGCTGTGCTACAGACAGGCCATGATGTCTTAGGGACATTGAGCGCCGCTTGTGCTGGCGCGACTGAGGCGAGTACGCCTACGACGAGAGCAAATGCGGTTGCCCCTGCTGTGATGATCTTCTTCACTGTTCCCCCACATAAATGACGAGTGAGCCAGGTTGGCTCTAACATCCTCACCGCTAGATAGAGGCTAATTTATGCGCAGATCTTGGTTAGAGATAGTGGGGAATGGTCAATTATGGTCATAGCTTGGCTCCTATCGGAGCTGAGCGAGGTACCAATTCCACTGCCAGCTCACACCACTTGCAGGCTGGAGCCCATCTTTAAATTCAGGGAAGCTATAGACCAGTAGCGCCTTGCCACCTGGCAGGACGGTAGTCGGACGTGAATCGCTGACCAATGGGGTGTGGTTATTGAATACCCCGAGCGATGGAGATGTTGAGATCAAATCTGCCGTGTTGTTCTCAACTGATAAGACCCAGGTCGTCGGGCATTGCTGCTGACCGCAACGTTCCCAGGTGACTTTCAAACCAACGGCAGTCAGCCCGCCCAAAGTATCTCCCAATCCGCCGGCGGCGCTGATCGCTGCGACATCACCGACGCTCTGCTCCCACTCAATTGGATAATCTGAGATGAGGCCGAAGATCTCTGGCTGCGTAGCGCTATTTTCACCAGTGATTCCACCGACGACTTGAATCGGTTCGCTCTTGAGAAGTTCATAAATCCCGATGCTTGCTGCGCTGATTGCGAAAATACCGAGCACTGCAAAGATAGCGTTGCGAATTCTCTGGCGACGCACCTTTGCAATGATGATGGGTGCAAGGTCTCGGTTATCGTTGACGCTCACAGCCATCCACTGCATCTCGCGTTTGATTAGCGGATCAATATCACTCATTGGAATCCACCACCTCTGCGATTAATATTTCTCGGACATTATCTGTTGGAGCGCTTAACTCTTTCGATGACGATCGCTCAAGTTCTGGTACCAACTCTACATAGGCAGCGACAGCGGCCTTACCGCGAGCTAGATGCGATGCAGCTGTTCCCATTGGAATTTGAAGAACCTCAGCAACTTCACGAAGAACCATTCCATGCTCGTAGATAAGAACAAGGACGGCACGTTGAATGGCGCTTAGTGACTTAAGGGCTGCTTGAACCAATAATCTTTGAGTTACATCATCGGTCTGATCTGCGATATCTCGAATGTTCTCGGCGAGGTCCCATGATGTCTCACGTTCCTCTTGCTTACGAAGCCACTTGCGGCGCATATCGGCATGCTTGCTCACCATGACTCGCATGAGATACGCCTCTGGATTCTCATGGTCGCGAATCTTTGACCAACGCTTATAAACATCGGCAAGAGCCTCTTGGAGAACATCTTCTGCATTCTGGGTATCGAAGCAGATTACCTTGGCAGCCTTTAAGAAGGCGCTCTGATTTTCGCGTAGCCAGAGGGTGAACTCCACCTGATCTTGATGGCTCATGCCTGCGACTCCATGGCATGAGGATACCCCTAGCGAATCAGCGTTGTGGGGTCAGAAATGTCGTCGCTAGCAGGATCGAGAGGGCGATGAAGACGGCGCTCGTGCCTGATGATGCAGCTAAGAGGCCAGCGCCTGCGGGAACAATAAATTGGCCGAAGCGATTACCGGTCAGACGTGCAGAGACGGCTAATGCCCGCTCCTCTGGTTTTGTAGCCTGGGTGACGAGCGACATCGTAAGTGGTTGGCCGACGCCGAGTGAGAAGCCAGCAATTAGTACCAAGAATCCGAGAGTGATGACGTTGCTCGCAAAGCCCATAGCAAAACACATGACGACAGAGATCGAGTTGCTGACGACCAAGATCTGCTTTGTTGTGTACCGATTGCTTAAGGCGCCGAGTGAAAGTCTTGAGAGCATCGATGCGCCGGCGCGAATTGCGATGATGACTCCGATTGAGAATGAGGAGAACTCTTTCTCGGTGCCAAAGAGTGGCAAGAAGACAATCAAGATATCTCCAACCGAGCTAATTGCCAGCGATGTGTAAATCGCTGCAAATATCTTTGGGTTGCGGATTAATTTCCCTGCACTACGTAACGCTCCCCCAGAGCTAACTTCACCTTTCACCGTTGGGCCTTCGCCTCTCCAACTCATTACCGGGGCTAGCGCAAGAATTGAGAAGATAAGGGCAACGGCAAATGCAGAGTCAATCGACTTCGGAATTACTCCAGTTGAGCCTGCAACAATTACTGCAATGAGTGGACCGAGAAGTTGGCCGAGCGACGCGCTAAAGGTGTAATAACCGAAATAGTGATCGTATCTATCCCGTGGACTCTTCAGCGAAACCATCGTCTGGCCGCCGACCATGCAGGCAAGGTGCGCCGTGCCTGATAGAGCGGCAGATATTGCTAGAAGCGCGATTGAATCCGATAAGAGGAGCGCCGCCGATGAGAGAGCCAAGCCGAGGCTGCCGAAAATCACAAAGCGACCTTCTCCCAAGATGCCTGCCCAGCGACCAAAGGAGAGCGCCATCAGCACTGGCAAAAGTGCGTAGAGCGCAGCGGAACTCCAGAGGAGTCTACGAATCCAGCTAGGTAGAGCCATCAGAAATTACTGGATTACTTCTTTGCGAATCTTCTTCATGACGCGAGCGATGATTGGTGTAAAGAGAGCCATAAAGAGGACTGCGTAGAGAATCTTTGAAAGCGGTGAGGCAATCAGAGTCGAGTAATCTCCTCCGCTGATCTGGAGTGCACGACGGAATTGGAGCTCAAGATTTGGTCCAAGGATGAGCCCCAAGATTAATGGAGTGATTGGCATTCCAAATCGTCGGAATAGGAATCCGACGAGACCAATCGCAATTGCAACTTGAACATCGAAGACCGATGTATTGATTGCATATGCGCCGAGAAGTGCAAAAGTTACGATTCCCGCGAAGAGATATGGGCGGGGCACATGCAAGAGCTTGACCCAGAATCGCACGAGCGGAAGGTTGAGAACGAGTAGAAGTGCATTTCCAATAAAGAGAGATGCAATCAAAGTCCAGATCAGCGCGCCATTAGTAAGGAAGAGTGTTGGCCCTGGCTGAATTTGATAGGTCTGGAATGCGACAAGAATTACAGCAGCTGTTGCTGAAGTTGGAAGTCCAAGTGCCAAGAGCGGTACAAGTGCACCTGCAGCATTGGCATTATTGGCAGCCTCTGGTCCGGCAACGCCTTCAATAGCGCCATGTCCAAATTCTTCTGGATGTTTCGTTAACTTCTTCTCAATTGAGTAGCTAAGAAATGTTGGAACTTCTGAACCACCGGCAGGAACAACGCCTAGTGGAAAGCCGAGGAAAGTTCCACGAATCCATGGCTTCCATGAACGCTTCCAATCTTCGCGAGACATAAGGGCTTTACCCTTCATCGGAATAACGTTCCAGCCCAACTCTTTAAAGCGGCTTGCGATATAGAGGGCTTCGCCCAAGGCGAAGATAGAGACGATGACCGGAACTGTTTCAATACCTTCAAGAGCAGCATCGCTTCCAAAGGTAAGTCGCGATAGACCTGATTGAAGATCTGCGCCAACGAGCCCGAGCACTAGACCAATTGCGAGGGCGATAAATCCGCGTAGTTGTGATGCACCTAAGAGAGATGAGACAGTTGTAAATGCAACGAGCATCAGCGCTACATACTCTGCCGCGCCCACTTTGATTGCCAGATCTGCAATAGATGGCGCGGTAAAGGCGAGGATTCCGGTTGCAATTGTTCCGGCGACAAATGAGCCGATAGCAGCAGTTGCAAGGGCTGCGCCGGCCTGGCCGCGGCGCGCCATCTTGTTGCCTTCAAGGGCGGTGATTACAGAGCCCGACTCACCAGGGGTATTGAGCAAGATTGAAGTTGTTGATCCGCCATACATTGCGCCGTAATAAATTGCGGCAAACATA
>JBDLWK010000051.1:0-6159 GCA_039804335.1 Actinomycetota bacterium | reverse complement strand
CGCCTGTGGTTTGCGAGGCTTACGTGGAGCCATGAGATTCCTTTCGAAGATCCTCCTAAGTGATAACCCTAGGCTGATACCGCGAGTCTAATGCAGGGGAGGCAAAAGGAAAAAGATAGGGTGCAACCCATGAAGAGCCCCCGCACAATCGTGGCATCCATACTCGCCCTGGCCCTCGTGGCCCTTGCAGCTTTAGGAGCAATTGAAATGAGTTCAAACGAAACACCATCAACTTCATCAACTTCATCGACAGGATCCTCAGGAAATCTTCCAACGGTCTCAGCAAATGCTGGAGAAGTTCCAACGGTCTCAGCTCCAACAGGTGCTGCGCCAACTGAGCTCACAACGCAGGACATCATTGTCGGAACAGGTGCAGAGGTTCTACCAACATCAACTCTGACTGTGCATTACTACCTCATGACATGGTCCAATGGAAAAGTTATTGAATCATCATGGGTTGGACAGCCTGCAACATTCCCATTGGCTCAGGTAGTCGAGGGTTGGCAGAAGGGTCTACCGGGCGCAAAGGTCGGCGGACGCCGCTTGCTCGTACTTCCACCGGAGATGGGTTATGGCGCTGCAGGTGCCGGACCAATTGGTCCTAACGAAACATTGATCTTCGTCGTAGATATCCTCGGAGTTTCGTAAAAAACTCGAAGCTTACGCTTTGAACAACTCTCTTCGGTTCAGAAGCTTACGCTTTGAACCAGACAGTCGTTCCTGCCGGAATCTTTCCATTAACCAATGGCTGAGTTGCAATCAGCACCTCTCCCTTTGGCATTAAATACTTTCCACCCTTGAAGTTGGTGATGCAGTTCCAGCCATTGGGGCGGCTAAAGTGAAGGACATTCTCACTCGTCGTCTTATGCCAAGTGATCTCTTCGGCACACTGTAAATCGCGACGAAGCTTAAGTGCCTTCCGGAATATTTCTAGCGGAGCCTCTGGAACGTTATCTTCAGCTTCGACTGAGTAGCTTCCAAACCATTCAGGTTGAGGTAGATGCGATCCGCCTTCACCGAATCCAAAGTTCTTACCGCTACGGGTCCAAGGCAGAGGAACTCGAGCGCCATCGCGCCCCTTAGCTTGCTTATGGTTTCGCAGGTAAATCGGATCTTGAATCTGAACCTCTGGAATATCGGCAACTTCATGGATACCAAGCTCATCACCTTGGTAGATATATGTGCAACCAGGAAGAGCCATGATGAAGAGGTTGGCTGCAACAGAGCATTGAGTGCCGATTTCGAAATCAACGGGATGAGATTGTCCATTGCTCAATAACCAGGCATCACGATCGACAACGGGATGTAACCCAAGCTTTGTCGCATAACGCATCTGGTCGTGATTGCCGAGAGTCCATGTTGTTGAAGAGTTGTTCTTCTTCGCCATATCAAGGCTGTCGGTGACACAGTGCTTAAAGCTTGCGGCATCGAAAGAGGCATCGATAAAGCGGAAGTCAAAGCATTGGCCAAGGGTTTCTTCGCTTGCATATAAAGGAAGTCGACTTGGGTGAACATTTGCTTCAGCGACGGCAACGCGTGGAGGGTCGTAAGAGTTAAAGAGTGTGCGCCATGTCTTATAAACCTCGAAGACCTCGTTGCGATCCATCAAGATTCCTGTGCCCTCAAGGTTACGAGGTTCGTCGTACTCCATATTTGCGCGCATGCGAAGCGGTTCAGATAAATCTTTCTTTAGCGCATGTGCCACATCGATTCGGAATCCATCGACGCCACGATCTGCCCAGAACTTCAACGTCTCAAGGAAATCAGCTTCAACCTCTGGGTTGTCCCAGTTCCAATCTGGTTGCTCTGGTGCAAACCAGTGCATGTACCACTGGTTGCCTTCGCCGCCCCAGACGGATTCGTGAGTCCAAGCAGATGGAGCAAAGTGTGAAGGCCAATCAGTTGGAGGAAGTTCGCCATTTGCACCCAGGCCATCGCGGAAGATGTAGCGGTTGCGCTCAGGAGATCCTGGTGCAGATGCAAGTGCATCCTTAAACCATTGATGAAGATTTGATGAGTGATTTGGAACGATATCTACAAAGACGCGAATACCGACTCCGTGCAGAGCGGCGAGCATCTCATCAAAGTCATCGAGAGTGCCGAGCTTTGGATCCACATTGCGATAGTCATCGACGTCGTAACCACCATCTGCAAGTGCAGATGGATAGAAAGGCGAGAGCCAGACGGCATCAAGGGATAGAGATTTGAGGTAATCGACGCGGGAAGTAACGCCCTTAAGGTCACCAATTCCATTGCGATCTGTATCGGCAAAACTGCGTGGGTAGATCTGGTAGATAGCAGCCTGGCGCCACCAATTCTTATCTTTGCTTAATGACATGGCCGAAATCCTACTGTGGCCTCGTGCAGCCGAGCGAAAATCCTCCATATTTATCCATCTTGTGACCTAATTGCAATATATTTTCAGAAATGTGCAGAGTTCAAACTACTCTTACGCCATGTCAATTCGCCCGGCCACAATTGCAGATACCGATCAAATTCTTGCACTTATCTACGAATTAGCGCTTTATGAGAAAGCCCCCGAAGAAGCGAAGGCGACACGTGAGCAGATCATCGAGTCTTTCTTTGGTGAAAGCCCCAAAGTCTTCTGCGAAATTGTAGAAGTCGATGGCGTAATCGCAGGACTTGCAATCTGGTTCCTTAACTATTCGACTTGGCAGGGCAAACATGGGATCTATCTTGAAGATCTCTTCATTCGACCACAATTTCGTGGCAAAGGTTTTGGTAAGGCACTTCTCAAGCATCTTGCTGCAATCTGTGAAGATCGCGGATATGGCCGCTTCCAATGGTGGGTCCTTGATTGGAACGAACCATCAATCGAGTTTTATAAGGCGCTTGGGGCGGTCGCAATGGATGAGTGGACCGTTTATCGAGTCAGCGAAGAAGCGCTGACTCGCTTAGCTCAAGAGTAAGCAGCGAGCGACTAAACTTCTTCCATGACTCTGCTCCATGCACTCGATCTTCTATCGACCTTTGTCTTCGCGCTTGTGGGTGCACGGATCGCAGCAGACCGTGGACTTGATTACGGCGGCATCGCCTTTGTGGCAACTATTGCCTCGATATCAGGTGGAACCCTGCGAAATGTATTCCTCGGAATCCTTCCCGTCTGGATTACAGATCCATGGATTCTCTCATCCGTTCTAGCAGCTGTAATTATTACCTTGACGCTTCGCCGTGTGACTCATGTCGGAAAGATCCTTCTGATCTTAGATACCTTCGCATTAGCGATGGCAACATTGTCCGGAACACAGCTCGCATTTGAGATCAGTATTCCTTGGTACTCATGCATCGTCCTAGGTGTCATCACTGCAGTGACCGGTGGACTTCTTCGCGATGTGCTCTGTCAGGTAGAACCTGTTCTCTTGCACCGTGAAACTATTGGAACATCAGCTCTGATGGGAGCAAGCACTTTTGTTCTGCTTCACGCAGTAGGTACCTCAGAAATTATCTGTGTCATTGGGGGAGCGCTCGTGGTGATTGCTACTCGATTTATCTCAATTCATTTTGATTTACATCTGCCTAAATTCAAGAAAGCGTGAGCGATTAAATAGATTTGAGTGGATTTCACGCGGTAATTTCTCTTTCGCGGCCTAAGGCGTTAGAATTATCCTCGTTGCACAAGCAACAGAACTACCAACTACGAACCTAATTTAGGTTCTTCTTGCGAGTCTTATCTCCACCCTGGTTAGACCACTTCAGGTTCTTCCTAATCGAGACGCGCTAGATCTCTCGATAGGAAACTTAATAATGACTTTACAAAAGCGTACAGCCGCGCCCGGAAAAGCACGTCGTGAAGCCTCAAAGGGCAAGCCACGTCGCGCAGTAGTTGCAAAGGCAGCGAAGAAAGCAGCCCCAGCAGCTCGCTCCAAGAGCGCATCAACTTCACCTCGCACAACATCAAAGGCGACTCCACGTAAGAGTGGTGAATTCAAGCCAACTACGACAGTGCGTTACTCAGATCGCGATGCAGTTCCAGCAACTCGTAAAGAGGCTCGCTTAACTGATCGCTCAAAGCTTCGTGCAGCTCGTTTCCAGAAGGAGATTGGTTCGAAGTCGAAGGAGATTGAAGGCGCACCAAAGGGCAATCCACGTCAGAGCGCATCAGAGCGCGTCTTTGAAAAGGGCGGACGCCCAAAGCCAAAGACTCGTGCCGAGAAGTTTGTCTCAGATCGCAACGAGCGCCCAGAGCGTCGCACACCAGAGCGCACTGAGCGTTCCGAGCGTCCACGTGGTGCAAGTTCAGCGCCAAAGCGTTCATTCGATAAGCCGGCTCGTTCATTCGATAAGCCAGAGCGCACTTCACGCCCAGCAGATCGTGCCGAACGTCCAGCTCGTTCATTCGATAAGCCTGCACGTTCATTCGATAAGCCAGAGCGCACGTCCCGTCCAGCAGATCGTGCCGAACGTCCTGCACGTTCATTCGATAAGCCTGCACGTTCATTCGACAAGCCAGAGCGCACGTCCCGTCCAGCAGATCGTGCCGAACGTCCAGCTCGTTCATTCGATAAGCCTGCACGTTCATTCGACAAGCCTGCTCGTACATTCGATAAGCCTGCTCGCGAGAATTCAAAGCCACCGCGCGATCGTCGTACTGCTACAGGGCGCAATAGCGAACCGCACTCATTCTCAAAGGGCCGCGGACGTAACGTTGCAGAAGATTTCGGTGCAGATGACTCATACATCTCACCAAACTTGGCAGATGCCAACCTCATTGATGCGACTCCACTAGATGCAGTTGCGAAGACATTCCGTGAGCTTGGAATTCCAGCAGCGTTAGATAACGCTCTCCGTGCTCAGGGAATCTTGAGTCCATTCCCAATTCAGGTGGCAACTGTCCCTGATGCGATTGCGGGCCATGACATTCTCGGACGCGGTCAGACCGGTTCTGGAAAGACACTTGCCTTCAGCCTTGCACTGCTATCGAATATCGCCGAGAAGCGCGCAAATCCACATAAGCCATTGGCTTTGATTCTTACACCTACACGCGAACTCGCACAGCAGATCGATGAAGTTCTTCTGCCACTTGCTCGCTCAATCGGTCACGCATCAGTTGTTATCGCAGGCGGCATGTCATACACAAAGCAAATCACTGCGATGCGTAAGGGAACAGCAATCTTGGTTGCAACACCTGGTCGCTTGATTGACCTCCTCAACAAGGGTGAAGTTCAGCTCGATCAGCTTGAGATCACAGTCCTCGATGAGGCAGATCAGATGGCAGATATGGGCTTCTTACCAGTTGTGCAAGAGATTCTTGATCAGGCCAAGCAGGGTGGACAGCGTCTTCTCTTCTCAGCAACTTTGGACCGTGGCGTCGATGCACTTGTGCGTCGCTACCTCAAGAACCCAAAGACACACTCATTGCAGAATGACCGTGCATCTGTTTCAACTATGGAGCACTACCTACTTGTGATGGATCCATCTGAGAAGGATGATGTCACAGCAGAGATTGCAGCTCGTAACGGAAAGACAATCCTCTTCGTTAAGACTCAGCGCGGTGCAGACCGTCTTGCAGACAAGCTTGCTCACGCAGGAGTTCCAGTAGGAGCACTTCACGGCGGTAAGTCACAGGCAGTCCGAACACGCACACTCGCACTCTTCAAGGAGTCAGAGAATGCAGCGCTCGTTGCAACAGATGTTGCAGCACGCGGAATCCACGTCGATGGAATCTCACTTGTTGTCCATGTTGATCCTGCACAGGATCACAAGGATTACCTCCACCGCTCAGGTCGTACAGCTCGCGCTGGCGAATCAGGCACCGTGGTCTCGCTTGCAACGACTCGTCAGCAGAAGGCAGTCAAGGGTCTAACAACTCGTGCTGGTGTCAATCCCTCTACTGTCTATGTAAAGCCATCAAGTGAAGAGCTCATGCGCGTCACAGGCGCCCAGCAGCCATCAGGTATTCCATATGTCGTACCTATCGTCGAGCAGCCAAAGCGCTCTCCTCGCTCAGGTGGCGGTGGCGGAGGTCGTGGTTACCGTGGCAATCGCAGTGGTGGCGGTGGACGTGGTCGTCGCTAAGACCTTCCAATAGAATTACCGAGTGATCCCAATGAAGCGCGTCATTGCCCTCATTGGGATTTCTCTATTTTTAGCCATGCCGGTTCCGGCATATGGCGATGATCCGAATCCATCAACTTCAAC
>JBDLWK010000050.1:0-6228 GCA_039804335.1 Actinomycetota bacterium | reverse complement strand
ATCCGACAACTGTCCCGACATGAACATCGGAGCCACGCAGGATTTCAGCGCAGAACGCAACATCTGCTGGCTTGCAACAGACTGATGCAACATCATATTTCAGCGCTACTTCACAACCTTCGCGAACTTCATCGCGAGACATATCTGGGCGTAGAAGCGCGTAATCGATTGTCTTTGCAACCTGCTGCAAGGTGTATTTGGCCATAATTAAATTTCCTCTACTTATTCGGCAGCGATTGCTGCATATGCTGGCTTTACGATCTCATCGATGATGAGCAGGCGCTCTTCAAATGGGATAAATGCGCTCTTAAGGGCATTGATTGTGACGCGCTGGAGATCTAGGAAGTTCCAGTCACACGCTTTGACGAGTTCATTCATCTCGCGACTCATTGAGGTAGCAGACATAAGGCGATTATCGGTATTTACCGTGATGCGGAAGCGAAGCTTTGCCAACTTCCCAATCGGGTGATCAGCAAAGGATGAGGCAACGCCTGTTTGAATATTAGATGATGGGCACATCTCAAGCGGAATTCGACGATCGCGAAGATAGGAAGAGAGGCGACCTAACCGTGCTGGAGTGTGATTGAAGTCGATATCGTCGGCGATGCGAACTCCGTGGCCGAGGCGTTCTGCTCCACAGATCTGGATAGCTTCCCAAATCGATGGCAGTCCATAAGCCTCGCCGGCATGGATTGTGAAGTGCGCATTCTCCTTGCGAAGATATTCAAAGGTATCGAGTTGATCACTTGGCGGAAATCCATCCTCTGGTCCCGCAATATCAAATCCGACCACGCCCTTATCGCGGTACTTTACAGCGAGCTCGGCAACTTCCTGTGAGAGTTTATTTTGGCGCATTCCACAGAGAAGTGAGACAACGCGGATCGTATTTCCCTCTGCCTTTGCTTCTTTCTCGCCGTCGCGGAATCCTTCCAGGATCGCCTCAATAACTTCGGGGAGGCTCATTCCCTTCTCGGTAAGTAGCTCTGGCGCCATGCGTACTTCAGCATAGACAACTCCATCGCGAGCAAGGTCAACTGCGCATTCGCGAGATACGCGCACGACATCTTGGCGACGCTGCATTACTGCAACGGTATGGGCAAAAGTTTCTAAGTAGAGAACGAGTGAGCCAGAATCACATGATGCGCGGAACCACTCTGCCAGCTCGACTGCATCATATGTAGGAAGAGCATGACCGATCTCCTTTGCAATCTCGATGATTGTCTCTGGACGTAGGCCGCCATCGAGGTGATCATGTAACAAAGCCTTAGGAAGGCGCTTTACCTGGCCCTCTGTTGGTGTCTTTAAGAGATCTGCATTTACAACGCTCATCCTTCAATCCTTTCGAGAACGAGAGGCAATCGATTAACGACCCCATTTTCAACAATTGCAACAGCGCCATCGAGAATCTCGAGCGCGCGTTCGAAGCGAGGAGCTTCATCGGTATATAGAGTAAAGAGCGGAGCACCAGCTTCGATGTAATCACCCGGCTTTGCATGCATCTCGATACCGGCACCTGCCTGTACCTTCTCGCCCTGCTTTGAACGCCCTGCGCCAAGTCGCCAGGCAGATACGCCAACCTTCATCGCATCCATCGTTGTGATGATTCCGCTATTTGCTGCCTTTACTACATGGCTTTCGCGAGCTACAGGAAGAGTGGCATCTGGGTCTCCGCCCTGTGCTGCAACCATACGGCGCCAGTGATCCATCGCGCTGCCATCTTTGAGCGCATCTGCAGGATCTTTACCGATGATTCCTGCTGCATCAATCATTTCTCGCGCAAGCAAAATTGTTAACTCAACAACATCAGCTGGTCCGCCACCTGCAAGAACTTCAACAGATTCACGGACTTCAAGGGCATTTCCTGCAGTAAGACCAAGCGGCACATCCATCGCTGTGACAAGAGCGCGCATCTTTACGCCGGCGTCGACACCGAGTTGAACCATAGTGCGAGCAAGCTCTGCCGCCTTCTTTGGATCTGACATGAATGCACCTGAACCGGTCTTCACATCGAGGACGAGCGCAGATGTTCCTTCTGCAATCTTCTTACTCATAATCGATGATGCAATCAAAGGGATTGCTTCAACGGTTGCTGTGACATCACGAAGGGCATAGAGCTTCTTATCTGCCGGAGCTAGCCCCGCACCTGCAGCACAGATAACAGCGCCGGTATCTTTCAATACCTGCAACATCTCTTCATTCGATAGCGATGCGCGCCAACCTGGAATTGATTCCATCTTGTCGAGGGTGCCACCGGTGTGACCGAGACCGCGTCCAGATAACTGTGGAACTGCTCCCCCACATGCTGCAACGAGTGGAGCAAGTGGCAGAGTGATCTTGTCGCCTACGCCACCAGTTGAATGCTTATCTGCCGTCTTGCGATCGAGAGCTGACCAGTTCATACGTTCGCCGCTATTGATCATCGCATTTGTCCAACGTGAGATTTCACGTGAATTCATTCCATTGAGCAGAATTGCCATCAGGAGTGCAGACATCTGTTCGTCGGCTACAACGCCTCGTGTGTATGCATCAATAACCCAGTCGATCTGAGGATCTGTTAGCTCATTACGGTCACGCTTGGCAGAGATGATTTCAACAGCTGCAAATGGTTCAATCATGAAAGGCGTTCGTTCATCTCTTCAGGACCGAATGCCCATGGAAGAAGGTCGCCCAGAGTTTTAATACCTTCATTGGTATCCATCTGAAGCTTTGATCCACCGTGCTCTTGTAGCAGCTGACGACAACGTCCGCATGGCATCAAAGGATTTCCGGCAATATCTACGCAAGCAAAGGCGATTAAACGCCCGCCGCCTGTAGCGATGAGATTGGAAACTAAACCGCATTCGGCGCAGAGCGTAAGTCCGTAGCTAGCGTTTTCAACGTTGCACCCTGTGATGATGCGACCATCATCAACGAGCGCTGCAACGCCAACAGGGAACTTTGAATATGGCGCATACGCCTTCTTCATTGCACCTAGCGCTTCACTACGAAGCAAATCCCAATTGATCTCCATTAGTGCGAACCGCCTCCGCGTTTATAAGCGATGCCATCGGCGGCGGGCGCTCGTACTTTTCCTACGAAGCCCGATACAGCGATGATGGTTGCAATATATGGAGCCATCAACATAAATTCTGATGGAATTGGCGTTCCGGTAATTGTGAGAAGTCCCTGCAAGTTATCTGCAAAACCAAAGATGAGAGCAGCAGCTACAGCACCTAGTGGGCTCCAGCGACCGAAGATAAGGGCAGCAAGTGCGATGAAGCCCTTGCCCGCAGTCATCTCCTTGCTAAATGAACCAACTGCGCCCAATGTAAAGAATGCTCCACCAAGCCCAGCAACTGCACCTGCAATAAGAACATTGCGGAATCGAATCTTATTGACGTCGATTCCGACAGATTCAGCAGCCGTTGGGTGCTCGCCCACAGCGCGGGTACGTAGACCCCACTTAGATTTAAAGAGCGCGACATGGATGAGAATGACAGCTGCGTACATCAGATACACAATGATGTTCTGGCTAAAGAAGATTGGTCCTATGACCGGAATCTTGGCAAGGATCGGAATCTCGATAGGTGCAAAGGTTCCGCCAGAGTTCCATGTTGACTGGTATGGAATCAGAAGCTTCTTATAGAGGAAGCCGGTGAGCCCAATGACAAGAACGTTGAGTACGAAACCAAGAACCACTTGATCGATTCCATACTTGATAGCAAAGACAGCCAGAAGCCAAGCGATAGCAGCGCCTGCAAATGGTGCAACTAATAGCCCTGCGATCTTGTTCTGAGTCAGTGATGCGATAACGCCTGACATGAAAGCACCTGCAAGCAGTTGTCCTTCAATTGCAATATTGATAACACCAGAACGCTCAGAGAGGACGCCGGCCATCGCACCGAAGATGAGAGGTACAGAAAGGAAGAGTGCGCCTTGAAGTAGTCCGGTAAATGGAATGAACTTGCCGGCCGCTGCCCAACATAGGAATGACATCAGGAATGATGCCCCGAAGAGACCGCTTGCAAAGCGAATGGTTTTACGCGCTCTAAATTGAAGAACAGAGAGAAGTACTGCAAGGAGTGCAATTACTGCAAATACAAGAGCGCCTGACTTTGAATCGACGATGCGTTCGCGAGTAAGTACCCACTCATTGCCTAAAACAAAGTTAAATGTCACAGGAGCGCTGGTCTTAGGAAGAAGGCCGAAGAGAATCAGTGCAAAGGCACCGAGTGATCCCATGGTGATAATTCCACGCTTGCGGCGACGTTCTGGAGCAGAGAGAGCTCGTACTTCTGTAGTGCTCATTAGCCGTTCCATCCCTTCGAAGCGACTGTTTCGCCAGCGTCAACGTTCTTCAAGCGGAAGAGAGATTTAATGAGCGCTGGCGCTGCAATGAAGAGAACGACAAGTGCTTGAATCACAAGAACGAGATCAAGTGGAGTTTCAGTGCTTGCCTGCATGGTGAGGCCACCAGCGCGGAGCGCTCCAAAGAGCAATGCAGCAAAGACTGTTCCGATTGGAGTTGCGCGACCAAGGAGAGCAACCGTGATGGCATCGAAGCCAAAGCTTCCGCCAACGCCAGCAGTCATTGCGGGTTCTGAACCAAGAATCTGAACAGCGCCACCGAGTCCAGCAAGTGCTCCCGCGATAAACATGACAGATGTTGTTACGCGAGCAACTGAAATTCCTGCAGTGCGAGATGCCGCTGCATTTGCACCGACTGCTCGGAATCGGAAGCCCCAAGTGCTTCGATTGAGAAGCCACCAGATAGCCGCTGCTGCAATAAGTGCGACGATAAATCCAAAGTTTGCGCGCAGATCTGAACCGAAGAGAAGTGGCAAACGTGCGTTGGGGCCGACTTCAGGAGCAAGTGGATCCTGACGGCCAGGACGTAAGAAAGCTGTAGTGCTGAGCAACCAGAGCAAGAAATAACCTGCAACGTAGTTGAGCATGATTGTCACGATTACTTCATGCGCTCCAGTGCGTGCCTTAAGGAGCCCCACAAAGCCGCCATAGAGACCAGAGAAGAGCATTGCTGCAGCGATTGCTGCAACTACGTGAATTCCAACTGGAAGATCGAATGTGAAACCAACCCAGCTAGCACCGATTGCACCGGCTATGAATTGACCTTGCGCACCGATATTAAATAGCCCGGCACGAAATGCCAGAGCTACAGAGAGTCCAGTAAGAATAAGAGGAGAAGCAGCTACAAGCGTTTCAGAAAATGGGTAGAAACCTTGAATGAAACTATCTTGCGCAAGTTGTGGATCAAAGATTGAACCGCGAAAGAGCGCCCAATATGCAGCGCCAGCTGTTGCAAATGCCTTTGAAATCATTTCCAGCGGTTGACCCTTAAGGGCTAGGACGTTGGAATCTGAGAATGCAACCAACAAGCCGCTGACAAAGAGCGCCATGGCAAATGAGAGCGCAGGAAGAATTAATTTCTTTAGATTCATGGTTTTACACCTGCCATCAATAGACCTAGATCCTCACGTGAAGTTGTGGCTGGAACAATGGCGATAAATTCACCGCGATACATCACAGCAATTCGATCAGCTAGTGCTGAAACTTCATCGAGTTCAGTACTGAAAAGAAGTACGGCGCGACCAGAATCGCGCTCAGCGATGATGCGCTCATGTACAAACTCAATGGAACCTACATCGAGGCCGCGAGTAGGTTGTGAAGCAACGACAAGTTTGACGGGGCGAGATAGCTCGCGAGCAAGTACTACCTTCTGCTTATTTCCACCAGAAAGAGATGATGCAGGATCTTTTGCAGATTGAGCGCGGATATCGAACTCAGCAACGCGCTTCTGCGCTTCCTGAGAGACAATGCTCGGAGAGATAACCGGACCTTTTGCATATGGTGGCAGGTCATGGAGATCGAGAATTAAATTCTCTTCGATGCTAAACGAGGCGATTAGTCCATCTTCTTCGCGAGATTCAGGTACAAATGCGATTCCAGAGTGAAGGGCATCGCGCACAGAAGATTTGGTGATATCTACGCCATCAAGCGAAATTGTTCCGTGAACATGTTCTTGCAGACCAACAATTGCTTCTGCAAGTTCTGATTGGCCATTGCCTTGCACGCCTGCAACCAAGGAGGCTTTGCCCTCTTGCGCGGCGGCCAGAACAATCACTGAATCCGGAAGTTGGACCTTGAGATTGTCGACCAGTTCCCGGAGACTTTTGGGGTCGCCGTCTTCAATGCGGAGTTTGACCAGCTTGATGCCGGCGATGTCGGTCG
>JBDLWK010000049.1:0-6416 GCA_039804335.1 Actinomycetota bacterium | reverse complement strand
TCCGGCTTATAGGGCGACTCTTCTTTTCTTTTGTGTAAGTCGTCCAAGTAACCATTCTGCTGGACCTTTTGAAAACTTAGAAAGCAATGACTTCGAAACTAGTAGAAGTGTTATCCAAACCAGAATTGCGATCAGGAATGATTTCCAGAATTCAATTTTCTGGAATAGGCCAAGGCCCCAAGGTCCATAAATGAGAGACAAAGCAAGTGACTGCAAAATGTAATTTGTCAGCGACATTCGACCTGGAAAACTCAACTGCATCAACCAGTGGCCTGATTTCTCCAGTTGTTTAAGAATTAAACCGATATAGCCCATGCTCAAAAGTGGGGCAAAGATCAATGAAACTACTAACATCCAAAAGTAGAGAGATTCAGATCGATTGTCAGAGTTCTCGTTGACTGTAAAGATGATTCCAGCAAGAACCTGGATAGGTAATCCAAGCCCGAGGCCATACTTAGTCATCACATCTAGCCTGAGGGCTGTGCTTCCAGATGACAATGCCGACTTCCTTGCGGCCAGTAAACCAAGTAGAAAAGCAACAAACACTGGAGCGCCTTGAATCAGTAATTCGAGTGCAATTGTCTGCGTCCAAATGTCTATACGTGCAGGTATGGAATCTAGATAACTGCCTGAACGCATAACCTGAGTGAAGGCATCTGCTATTGGATTGCTCTTGATTGGCTCCGGATAAAGCTGTCCAAGAAGTGCCAAAAGAACAAGGAAGAATGAAAAAGTAGAGTAAATGACGGTTGCCCAAATCTTGATGAGCCTGTCACTGTGCTTGAAAAATAAAGTGAGGATGAGGCCCAAGGATCCATACAAAAAGAGAATGTCGCCATGCCATAACAGCGAGAAGTGGAGTGCGCCAAAAATAATCAGTACAACCGCACGCCGAATCCACCTAGGCGTGTTCTTTCCGTTCTGGCCAATAATGTAATGTGAGCTATACCCAAAAAGAAAAGAGAATATAAGGAAGAACTTGCCTTCAAAGAGAGTGAAAACCAAGAATCCCGCCAAAGAATTTCCTGCCCCAGACATTGTTTCTTTGCCGATGCCCTCACTGGGGTCATTAGAAAAGAAGGCAAGGTTAACCATGATTATTCCGAGAAGTGCAAAACCTCTGAGAACATCTGGAGCAGAATCTCTAGCTTTGGATATCTGAGACATCATTTATTGATTGTAGACCTATTGCTCGCCGTAAAGTTCAAGCATCTTTCCGGCTTATAGGGCGACTCTTCTACTAAACTTCAATTGTGTATCGAAAAGCTGTTCTATACGGATTGACAACGTCTTTAATCTCAACGGCATCCTTGTTCACCCTAGAATATTTAAAGTCTGAGGGCTTCCCCTATGGAATTCCATGGGCAGTGTTCTTTTTTCTCGGCTTCACATCGTTTGTTGCAGTTTCATCTATATCTGTTTCATATCCTTTTTTCTCAGTTAATCGCAGAATTAGTATCAGTATTTTAGCGACAGGGGTTTTGTTTTTGGCCTCTTGGACTTATCTCTTCTTGGATCAACTACCTTGCTTTCTAGGTGGTTCTGGCTGCTAGAGACAGATGATTGTCCGGCTTATAGGGTGACTCTTCTTTTATAATTAACAAGTGAACAGAAATTTGACCAAGGGCTTGAAAACAGGATTGGGCATCCGCGGAATAATCGGTGCAGTAGTTCTTGGCTTTATCTGCCTCTTCCAACCACTCTTCGGTCAATCCGAGAGCCTTCTATGGGCAAGGGTTCTATTGATTCTTGCAGCGTTGGTTTATGTGGTCTTCTCTATTCTCTGGGATAAGAAGTTCATCTCGCTCACAACGCTCCAATTCCTAGTTGCCGTGCTTCTATTGGGAGCAACGTTGCAAACCGGATATATCTACTTCATCACCCTTGGGCTATTTGGTCACGCAATCTGGGATCTCTGGCACTTAGCGACCCAGAAGAGATATGTTCCATGGTGGTATGCAGGTGCTTGCGTCTATGTTGATTTGGCGGCAACTGCTCTAATTCTTATCAAATTTTAACCTGGCTCGATTTTCTTCTTTATTGCTAAAATTCTTACATGGCATGGTTAGCAGTCATCACAGCTGGGCTTCTTGAAGTGGGTTTCGCCACGATGCTCAAGCTCTCAAATAACTTCACGAAAATCTGGCCAAGCATCGGATTCTTGCTCTTTGCATCTGGAAGCTTCTCATTACTCGCATGGTCACTCAAAGTTCTGCCGATTGGAACCGCTTATGCGGTCTGGACGGGAATTGGCGCTGCTGGAACGGCTATTCTGGGAATGGTTGTCTTCAAGGATCCAGTTTCAATTGCACGCATTACGGCAATTGCTTTCATCATTGCTGGCGTTATTCTCTTGAACTTTTCAAGTTCCAGTCACTAAGTTGTAATTAGTCACCTTTTTGCGAGGTGAAAATAGCGATAGCGCAACCAAGGCAGATAGCAATGACAATAAAGATATCCAATTGGAAACTCGGATCTACTTAACCAAATTTGATGCAGAGCTGATCCAAGGAAGTGCAAACTTCAATACAACACCGAGTCCCACTGTTGCAACGAGTGCACCTGATGAACCAAAGATTTGATACTGAGCTTCTGGGTCAACAATTACCTTTGAGGAAATAAACCATGCCAAAGTCCAAGCAATAGCTGTGCTGATTGACCACACAAGGGCGAACTTCACATCTCGGGATTGAGAGAGAGCTTGAGCGATGCCAACCAGAAGGCCAGCAACCAGGCCAGAGCCTGTGAGCGATGCAGAATCAAACTTAAATGAAAATGCGTAGGAGTTGATGACCGCCGCAACGACTGTTGCTATAGCCGTGGCTGTGATCCAAGAAGAGTTTATTCCGTACTTCTTAAGTGCAAGGAATTGAATGAGGCCAACCGTGATTCCAACAATCAAGCCTCCCCCAACAGATTTACCAAGGTTGCTTGCTCCACCGAAAGCGATTTTTGCAATTGCTCCACCGAGTGGAAATGCAAGAAGAGTAGGTACCCAACGAATCATGAGTTCAGTCATTTTCATGGGAAAATTGTAAATGACGGCAATGTGTAAATAAAGCATCTATTACATACTGGCGAAAAGGTAAGTTCCCATTAAGATTTGAGCGTGCACAAGATTTTTGAAATGCCAGTGGCAGATGTATACGTGCACTATGTAAATAAGGTTGAACGTAAGAATCGCACGGAAGCAGAACTCATCAAAGTCATCACCTGGCTTACAGGTTTTGACTCAAAGACTTTAAAGATTCACCTTAAGAATCAAACGACATTCAAGGAGTTTTTTAAGGCTGCGAAGATTCATCCGAATGCAAAGTTAATTACTGGCTCTATTTGTGGCGTGAAGATTGCCGAAATAGAAGATCCACTGATGAAGAAGATTCGCTATATGGATAAATTGGTCGATGAACTTGCGAAAGGCCGCCCGATGGAGAAGATTCTTCGATCTGACCTATAGGGAGAACTTGATAACTACATTACGATTCTTCTATGACGAAGCCGTTGATGATTCTTATTTCTGGGCCTTACATGTCAGGAACAAATGGCGATGAAGATGCAATCGCCAAGAATCTTAAAGCGATGGAAGTTTATGCGCTTCCGATCTTTCAAAAGGGACATATTGCAGTCGTTGGTGAATGGCTTGCTTGGCCAGTAATTCGACAGGCTGGCGGAGACTCTCATTCATCGGAGCAATTCTCTGAATATCAATACCCAGTCGCCCACCGGCTCCTAGAGAAATGTGATGCGGTTCTTCGCATTCCAGGTGAATCTCGTGGTGCTGATCTTGAAATGGGTAAGGCTCGCGAAATGGGAAAGTTAATCTTCAATAGCCTTGAAGAGATTCCGAATCTAGATTAAGGGTGTTTGTGACATCTCTTCCCATAGGATCTATTTATGAAAGCGATTACAGCTGGATGGGAAACTGATTTATCTATCCTCCAACACTCCGGTTCATTAATTGAAGAGTTCGAAGATCACATTGTTGTTAGATCGCCGCAAAACCCTGAATACCATTGGGGAAATTTCATTCTGGTTTCAGACAGTTCTCTCGTCAATGATGCGGGTAGATGGCAAAAAACATTCGCGAACGCATTCCCTGAGGCAACTTGGGTCGCAATCGGACTCCCTCATTTTCCTGATTTATCCGAGGCTTGGACATCTATAGATTTAGAGATTGAGCGGATGGATGTCCTCAAGGCGGTTACACCACCTCCCGTTCCGGATCTTTCATCAACGTACACCTCAAGAATCTTCGGCGAGGGCGATTGGGAAATGCTTCTAGCTCGAGAAATAGCAGAGAACAAAAAATCTGGCGATCACGATCCTCAGTCGTTTGAAAGATATATCAGTAACGCCATTAAAGGATATGAGCAGCTCTCTCGAAATGGTTTAGCGGCATGGTTTGGAGCATTTCACGACTCCGAACTTATTGCTGACCTTGGAATCGTTATTTGCGGAGAAACGGCTAGATATCAATCTGTACAAACTGATGAGAGGCACCGAAGCCAGGGGCTGGCATCGCACCTTCTTGGTATCGCAGCCGAATGGGCAGAAGAAAGAGGCTGTACTTCGTGGGTGATTGTCACAGAGAGTACGAATAGCGCTGGTCGCGTCTACCGCAGAGCAGGTTTCAAACCAGATTTAGAGACGGTTACCGCTTATCGTGCTTCGCATTAGAAAACCAGGCACACATGGAACAGATTGCCCACCTTAAACAAAATTGAAATGGGCCATGGCCACGCAAATGCAATCGTGGCGGTCTTTCGCCAGAAGAATGGTCTCTAGAGCCCTTCCTCCTTTTTACTTTGATATGGAAGACTCGCTCCATGACTAAAGTACTTCTCACTGGTGCCAGCGGGTATATCGGCAAGCACATCGCGTTGCAGCTTCTCAATCAAGGTTATGAGTTGCGAGCTTCAGTTCGTAGCCTTGCTAAGTCTCAAGAGGTGCGCGATGCCGTTACGCCTCACCTTTTAGATTCCTCTCGATTAGATCAGCGCCTCACATTTGTTGAACTCGATCTTGAGAAGGACGGCGGATGGGATGAAGCTCTTAAGGGTATAGATGTACTCATGCACACCGCCTCTCCCTTTCCGATTGCATCACCAAAAGATGAGAATGAATTAATTCGCCCCGCAGTCGATGGAACTTTGCGCGCACTTCGTGCGGCAAAGAGCGCTGGTGTTAAGCGCGTAATCCTTACCTCTTCGATGGCCGCCGTTTATGGGTGTGATCTACCTGCCGGCATGAATGAATTCGATGAGACTCTCTGGACAGATGTTAACCATCCAGTCGGTCGCGTTGCCTATACAAAGTCAAAGACTTTGGCAGAGCGCGCAGCGTGGGACTTTGTTGGCAAGGAAGCGCCAGAGATTGCCCTCACGACAATCAATCCAGTTTTGGTCCTCGGCGCTCCTCTAGATAAGAACTTTGGCTCATCTATCTCAATCGTTGAGCGAATCCTTAAGGGCAAAGACCCAATGCTTCCTGATTTGAGATTTGCAATTGTTGATGTGCGAGATGTAGCTCAGATGCACGTTGCAGCAATTAAGGGTAAAGCCACTGAGGGCGAGCGAATTCTTGCTTCATCTGAGACCTATTCATTTGTGCAGATCGCTAAATACCTCAAGAGCATTTACCCATCAAGTAAAGCAAAGACAGCACAAGCGCCAGCGTTTGTGATGAAAGCGCTCTCCTTCTTAGATGGAGAGATTGCGGCAATCTTGCCTCTGCTTGGAAAGCCGATGTTAATCAGCAACGCTAAGGCAACGCGACTTCTGGGTATCAAATTTATTCCGGTGCAAGTTGCGTTGCGAGAATCTGCTGAATATCTCATCAAGAATGGTTTTGTGAAAGGTTAGTTTCATGGCTCAATACATTATCTATTTCAATCAACAGTGGGTAGGCGATCATCCAGAAGAGTGGTTTATTCCACGAGGTCCGCTTTCACGAGCTGTGGTTGCAGAGATGGAGGCAGCAGGCGTCGTTGTATTTGCCGGTGGCCTGGAAGAAGAGATCGAGTCGGCAATTGGCTTCGATGAGAACGGTGCAATAGGTAGCCCGATTACAACAACCGGTGAATTCCTCGGTGGAATGACAATTATCAATGTTGAGACAGATGAAGAGGCAAATATGTGGGGCGCAAAGATTGCTGTTGCCTGTGGGTGGCCTCAGGAAGTTCGTAAGTTTAAAGATTAAGAATCTTTAAACTCTCCATTTGTTAACGTTGTAGTTGTAGATATGTTGTAACAACGCCAAAAATGAAGATTCCAAGCGCTGCACCAAAATCTGCTGGGCCATGCTTCTTCTTAGCGTGCGAGATAAGTGCACCAACAAAGTAGAGAACCAATCCCGCAGAAGCGAGCGCACCTAGCGTTGGCACCCAAATACCTGCGATGACTCCGAGACCGCCAGCA
>JBDLWK010000048.1:0-10787 GCA_039804335.1 Actinomycetota bacterium | reverse complement strand
CCATCAAAGCGCTACAACCCAATGATGACCGATGCTGATATGGCGATGAAGATGGATCCGGCTTACCGTGCTATCTCAGAGAAGTTTGCCGCAGATCAGGATTACTTCAGTGATGTATTTGCGCGTGCGTGGTTCAAGCTCACTCACCGTGACCTAGGTCCAAAGGCGCGCTACGTTGGTCCAGATGTTCCAGCGGAAGAGTTGATTTGGCAAGATCCAGTTCCAGCAGGAAATAAGAACTTCGATATTGATGCAGTTAAGGCAAAGATTGCTGCAACTGATCTATCTATCGCAGAGCTTGTTACAACTGCGTGGGATAGCGCACGCACATTCCGTGGCTCAGATAAGCGCGGTGGTGCAAATGGTTCACGTATTCGCTTGGCACCACAGAAAGATTGGGCAGGTAACGAGCCAACTCGCCTTGCTCGCGTACTTTCAGTTCTCGAACCAATTGCAGAGGCAGCAGGTGCATCTCTTGCAGATGTCATCGTCTTGGCCGGTAACGTTGGAATCGAGAAGGCGGCAAAGGAAGCTGGCACAAATGTCACCGTTCCATTTGCAGCAGGTCGCAGTGATGCAACACAAGAGCAGACTGATGTCGCATCATTTGCTGTTCTTGAGCCAATCCATGATGGTTTCCGTAATTACCAGAAGGAAGATTATGTAGTTGCGCCAGAGGAGCTTCTCCTCGATCGCGCACAGCTAATGGGCCTTACCGCTCCTGAGATGACTGTGCTAATCGGCGGAATGCGCGTACTTGGCACCAACTTCGGTGGAAGCAAGAACGGAGTCTTTACCGATCGCGTAGGCGCTCTCACCAATGACTTCTTCGTCAATCTCACCGATATGACATATGTCTGGGAGCCAGCAGGATCAAATCTCTACAACCTCCGCAATCGCGCTACCGGAGAGGTGAAATTCACCGCTACTCGCGCTGATTTGGTCTTTGGATCGAACTCAATCTTGCGTGCATATGCAGAGGTTTATGCCCAAGACGATAACCGCGAAAAGTTTGTAAAGGACTTTATCGCGGCCTGGACGAAGGTAATGAATGCAGATCGTTTCGATCTCGCATAATTTATAGACCAAATATCTGCGCACCATGCCCACGTAAACGGGTATGGTGCGCAGATGTCTTTTAACCAGAAGTTAAGAGCTCGAGAGGTTGACCTTGCTCTACTTCTCGTTGCAGCTCTCTGGGGCGCTAGCTACCTTTCAGCAAAGACCCTCACCGAACACGCGCCGGTGCTTACAGTCCTCAGCCTCCGTTTCATCATCACCTCTCTTGCCATGGGCGCCATCTGGTTAATTAAACGCGAAAGCTTCACCCGCCCTGAATTGACCTTGGGTATTGGTCTTGGAACTTCACAAGGTCTCATTCTCTTCTGTGAAACTTCAGGTGTAGCAAGAACCTCGGCAACTAATGCTGGCCTCATCATCAGCCTTGCAATTATTTTCACGCCGATCTTTGAATCAATCGCTTCAAAGAATTGGCTGCCGCGTCCATTCTTTGTGGCAACAGTCGTTGCTGTTGTGGGAGTCGCGCTCTTGGTATCAGATAAGGGATTTGCAACACCTGGGGTTGGCGATTGGCTCATGCTCGCTGCTGCGCTATTTCGCGCACTTCACGTGACTGCGATGGGACATTTAACGGCAGATAAGAAATATAGCTCGGTAAATCTGACGCTATTACAGAGCCTCACCTGTGCAGTGATGTACTCAGTATTCTCATTTTCGGGAATCAAAACTGCGGTGCAAGAGTTTGATGCGGGAACTTGGTTAAACCTCGCCTTTCTCAGTCTCCTCTGTGGCGCCTTTGCATTCTTGGTAACTCTCTGGGCTATCCGCCGAACATCATCTTCGCGCGCCAGCCTCTTACTTGGAACTGAGCCGGTCTGGGCCGTCGTGGTTGGAATCTCTATCGGTGGCGAAAGCCTTGCCCTACTTGGTTTCTTTGGCGCAGTACTAATTATTGGTTCTTCATACTTTGGCCAGAAGATAGAGAGCAAGCACCGACTTCAAGCAGAGCGATGAAGTTCTTTCAGTAGCCCTGAAACTGCGCGCTCCACCATGGCAAGGACTTCCTGATAAGCATCAATCTCATTTCCCCATGGATCAGGAACTTCAAGCGAATCAGCCTCTGAGTCAAAAGCGCGAAGCATTACAACCTTCTCTCGATCGCCATCATGGCGAGCTAATTGAAGAATATTGGAATGATTACTTAGATCCATCGCCAGGATAAGGTCGACCTGATCAAAGTTATCGACAACAAATTGGCGCGCTGTATGAGAATGTTTGTAGCCAGCGAGTTTCCAGGTCTTCTCAGATAGCTGATGTGCGCTCTCGCCAACATGCCAAGCGGATGTGCCACTACTGGTGACCACAATTTCTGCCCCAGTTATCTCGCTCGCCCTATTGGCAAGTACGGCGGCAGCCATTGGAGATCTACAGATATTTCCTAGACAGACCATCTCGACGCGGATCAGATCGCGCTCTCTCAATGATTGTAGGTATGAATTCACTCGGCAATACTAAGACCATGTCCGCTGGCTACATCTATCCCCCGCCCTCAGATGGAAAGCCGTTTCGCCTCAATATGGGTCTGCGCTCTTTAGAGGATGCGCTCTGGCTTGAAGGTGGCAGCGATGTAGAGCAACAGATAATCGAACGTTGTGAACTAGCATTAACTGCACGGGAAGTTGTCTACCAAGAGCTTCCTGGTTATCACTCAGCTATCAATGAATTGATTGAGCGAATATGTAAGAACCTCGCAAAATTCCATGGCGAGAGATACCTCGTCGATGCAGACTCTGTCACATATCTTCCATCTCAGATCGAAATAGATCTCGCAGCACCTGACATCTTGCTTCAGATGGCGAAGATAATTTGTGAAGATTTGGTAGTCCTTGCGCGTGAAGATGGCGAATGGAAGATTGTCGCCGGCGCCGTTCTCTTTCCATCACGTTGGAAGCTATCCGAGAAGATCGGCAAGGGCATGGATGCTGTGCATACACCGGTGCCTGGCTTTGCCGAAGCGTTGGCGCCTTACATGACCGCTACCTTCGACAAAATAACGGCTGATCGCCCAGTCTGGCGCAAGAATTGGTCCCTGCACAGCACAGCAGATTTACACCAGCCAACATCTATCCACGCTGCCGCAGATGCTAAGGATTATTGGTGGCGCACTGAGCGACAGACGCTGACGAGAGCGGATTCGGGAGACTTTCTCTATTTCACAATCCGCAATCGCGCCGAACCTTTAGCGTGGATTAAAGAAGATCCTCTATCTGCCCAGCTCTTTTCAGAAACCCTTGAATCCCTCGCGCCAGAAACCATCGAATATAAGGGCCTCGTTAAGGACCATCAATTGATAATCGATTATCTTCGAAGTGGCCGGTAGTCTTCCCGCATGGCTATCAATAAGAGCGAACGCGGCGCATCAGCGCTCATTGTCATCGATGTACAGGTCAATGTAGTTGCAGATGCATACCTGCGTGATGAGAAAGTTGCCAATATGGCATCTGCCGTCGCTAAGGCACGTGCCGCCTCGATTCCTGTCATCTGGGTTCGTCATTCTGCAGAAGATCTCCCGCTTGGTAGCGATGGTTGGCAGATAGTCCCTGAACTTGTTCCGGCAGATGGCGAGCCAATCATCGAGAAGAAGTACCGGAGCACATTTGTTGAAACCAACTTCGAGGAAGTTCTTGCCTCAAAGAAGGTTAGCCATCTCTACATCTGCGGCGCAGAGACAAATAATTGTGTCCGCCACACTTCAATGGGCGCCCTCGATGCAGGTTATGACATCACTCTGATCGAAGATGCTCACACCACTACTGGATTTGAATGGAACGGCTATGCCGTTGATGCTGCTCGAACTATTGATGAGCAGAACACTAATTTCATGGGCTATTCATTGCCGACGTGTAGCGCCGACGTCAAGAAAGTTTCAGAGCTATTTAATTAACGGTGATGTCCGCATTCATTAAATGAACGCATTGCACGTAGCCCATCGGATGGCCAGATAGAGATCGATGAGATCGAACATGGCGATGCATCCATGTGGAAGACGCCATCGCTGGGGCCACCTACTGCCAAGTTTGCAGCTGACTTAATAACTCCGTTATGGGTTACAACAACGACCTTCTTGCCTGGGTATTGCGCAACTAACTTATCAAGAGCTAAATCGATACGAATTGCTGCTTCGTCATATGACTCTCCCCCGCCTGGGCGATAAGAGGATGAGTTAAGCCATGCTTGATAATCGTCAGGGTTTTCAGCTCTCACCTCATCGGTTGATTTCCCATCCCAATCACCGAATGAGAGCTCGTACCAATCTTTATCAAAAGTAATTTCAAGGCCAGTTGCACGAGAAATAGCTTCGGCTGTTTGGCGGGTGCGCTGCAGTGGAGATGCAACTAAAACTTCTGGCTTGAGCTTTGCAACCTCTTTCGCAACGCGCTCTGCTTGCGCAAGTCCGTCTTCGGTTAGCTCGGGATCAAGGGCACCAGTTCCTGAGAACTTGCGGCTTGGGGTGAGGATCGTTTCACCGTGGCGAATAAAGTAAATCATCGTTGGAACTTCTGAATCGCGCAGACGGTCGGTGAGGAAGTTCTGCTGAATTACAGCAATTGGCTTGTGGGCGCTTCCACCATCGAGTGCCTTATTGGCGAGGCGATCTGCATGAGAATTCTCATCGCGAGGAATCCACGAATATGTAATGAGCGATGGATTGTGTGCAGCGCGACATTGCTTTGCCAAATCACGCATATCTGCATGTTTAATCTGCCAACGTCCAGACATCTGCTCGACCACAAGCTTTGAATCCATCGCGACTTCAACGAGCGCATCTGGATCCAGAGTGTGAATATGGGTTAAGCCGGCGAGCAATCCGCTGTATTCAGCAACGTTATTGGTTGCGACTCCGATGACATCAAAGAGTTCGGCGACGATCTTGCCATTCTCGGTGACGACAGCGCCGTAGCCGGCAGGACCAGGGTTGCCTCGAGATCCACCATCAGCGGTAAGTCGAAAGGTGCGAGCCATATCTGGTTACTCGCGCACCAAGATGCAGCGACATTGCTCGCAGCGGACAACTTCCTCAGCTGGAAGTGTCGAGATGCGCTGAACTTCTGTTGTATTGATGGTCAGATGGCAGCCCTTGCACTCATTTCCAACAAGTGGAGCAGCGCCATTGCCATTGTTATCTGTCGCAAGCTTTGTGTAGAGATCTTTGAGCTCTTGTGCGATTGGGGCTGCGACAGCAACGCGCTTTTCAGATACTGAAGTGCGCTCATTAAAGATGATTGTGAGGGCGTTTTCGCGCTTGATTTCTAGATCTGCAATCTCTGCCGCCAACTTCTCTTCCTCAGCCGAGAGTTCGTTGATGCGATTTGAAATTCCTTCAACCTGCACCATGATGGCAAGTTCAACTTCTTCTAGCTCGGCTCGACGTAGCCCGAGAGTCACAAGCTCGTGCTGAGTCTGCTCAAGTTCCTTAGGTGTACCGGTTCCAGAATTGAGTCGAGTCTCATCGCGTTGAATGCGAGTCATAATCTGTTCGACATCGCCCTCAGCTCGCGAGAGTTCGCGTCGAACATCAGTGCGCTCTGTCTCAGCTGCAATTCGAAGGTCGCGAACGTTGTTTCGCTTAATGACAATCGTATTGAGGGCCACTGTTTCAGGCAAAGTTGCCTCACGTTGGGCAAGTGACGCTAATTGGTCATCGAGGCGCTGAACTTCGAGAATCGCCTGTTGGTCGCTGTGGGAAGCTTTCATGAAATTAATTCCTGACCGTACTTAAAGTAAATCGCGAGTATGAGCACTGCATAGGTAACTGTGTAGAGAACACGACCCCAACCGCGATCGAGTAGATCAACTATCTTCTGATGGCGCTCTTCTGAGAAGTTCCAGATATTTTCCATCAGAGCAATACGAGTAATTGTTGAGAAGACTGTCACTGTCGAGATTGTGACGAGCAAGCACCACGGGCAGAGCGCATTTATCTCAAAGAGTGACTGTGAAAGCAGCCAGAGTGCAAAGACGAGACCAAGGCCGTAGCCAATATGTGCAACGCGCATGAAGAGACGTGGGAATGCAACGAGAGCTAAGCCTGCAATAGCGACCGTCATGATGACCGGCTCAAGCATTAAACCTAAGAATGAATTAGGAAACCCGAGGAGCGAGGATTGCCATGACTTGGCAACCTTGCCGCAAGAAACGACAGCGTTGATATCGCATGCCAACTTGCCACCAGGTGTCTCGGCGAGCTTGATTGCATCGTATGAGAGAACGAGCGAAGCGATAAGGCTAAGGGTCGATGAAACCAACATCGCCCAATACGTCTTGCGATATGAGCGGAGGCGCTCGAGGGTGCCAGTTTCAGACATGGCGGGAGTTTACCGTCTTTCGCAGTAAGTGAAGTTGTGCATCAAAGTAAAGCCCATTGAACGATAGAGGCGATGGGCGCTCTCATTGGCGTGCATCACACCTAGCGAAAGGATTTCTTCACCCAATTGATGGGCGGCTGAGAGGCTGGCGGCCATCACCTGCTTGCCAATTCCTTGACCTCTGCGGTCGCTATGGGAGGCAACAGATGAAACAACCACTTTGCCAGATTGCCAGCGACAGAGTGCAGCAACTCCAATAAGTAGGAAAGACTGAAGATGACGGTGCATGTGTTTTGAGAAATGCAGTGATCTCTTCATCGCTCTTAGCTCGCTCTGCAACTAGAACCCCTGCGGCAGTAGGGGCCCAATAACAATCCCACTCTGCTTCCTGCACCACATCATCTGGAAGTTGCGAGATCCCCCTGCTCTCCATTGAAAAACTATCCCAATCAGGTGAAATAGATGGGGTGGCTCCAAATGCCATTCCATATAGTTTTTCATCGCGGCGAGTGATGGAGAGATTCTCGCCATCAAATTCTGCTGAGATGAAGTGACTTTCAGGTACCCATGCATCAAAGAATGGCGAGCCGGGAAAGAGCTCATGGTAACGAGACTTCGCAGCACTGAACTCTGAAATCATTCTGTCCGTGCTCGTAATACGCAGAACTCATTGCCTTCAGGATCTGCCATCACAATCCATGTTGTGCCTTCGTAACTGCTTTGACCGATTTCAATTCGCTTAGCCCCCAGCGCCTCGAGTCGTGCTACTTCAGCGCCTTGATCTTGCGGGCGGAGGTCGAAGTGAAGGCGATTCTTTACCGCTCTTTTATCGGAGTTCTTAAGGAAGAGAATGTCAGGAATCCGCCCAACTTCAGGACTTCCATCGAGAAGTTCTATGCAGACTTCGATCTCATCTTCAAAAGTTATCTTCCAATCAAGTGCGGCGGCCCAAAACTCGGCAAGCAGCTTTGGGTTCTCGCTATCAATCGTGATGCACTGTAGGCGCAAGTTTTCGCTCATGGCTTCAGTTTAACCAAAAGCGAGAAATTATTGTCTAGAGAAAGTAGCGGCTCGCATTACCTGATCATCTGAGAGCTTGATTCCGGTATACAACTTGAATTGGATAGCGGCTTGAAGGGCCATAATCTCCATCCCAGTTATTACCTTTTTGCCATGTTTAACTCCCATCTCATAGAGCGGGGTTTCTATCGGCATCGCAATTACTTCGAAGACAACCTGGGATTTCTCGACCATCTCTTCTGGGAAAGATTTTTGGCCTTCATTTCCCCCGCTCATTCCTAGCGGGGTCACATTCACCAGAACATCAGCTCCGGATAAATCGGTAAGTGAACCCTCTTGAACCCAAGTAAATCCATATTTATCTGCCAAAGCTCTACCGGTTGCCTCATTACGGGACGCAACCGTCAATTTCTTAAAACCAGAATCTTTAAATGCAGCAACAACTGCCTTGGCCATTCCGCCAGAACCCCGCACGAGCACTGAATAATCGGTATCAACTTTGTGATTCTTTAAAGAGTCCACCACGGCCTGATAATCCGTGTTGTAAGCCTTGAGGTAACCATCGGTGTTAACGATTGTATTGACGGCATCAATTGCGGATGCAGATGGATCCATCTCATCCATAAATGGAATAACCGCCTCTTTATGTGGCATAGAAACCGCTGCACCACGTATTTTGAACGCTCTTACTCCTCGAACGGCGCCTTCTGCATCGTCTACAGCAAAGCCCTTGTAAACAAAGTTAAGTCCAAGCTCTTCGTAGAGGAAATTGTGGAAGCGAGTTCCGATATTGCTCGGTCTTGCTGCAATAGAGATACACATCTGCATTTCAACGTTAAGAATAGCCATTGAATTACACCAACTGCTCTCTAATTTGCTGGGCATGGTCTTTGGGATGGTTGGTATATGTATCGAGCCAGGTACGCACCGAGTATTCACCGGACTCGGAATGAGTGCCGGAATTCTCAAGTTCAGCCTCGCTTAAACGAAGAATCAATTGGTATGAAGCGTTACGAACTGCTGTAAATACTGCAATTGCTGCAGTTACATCGGCTTCTGAGTAACCCAGCGTTGAATTAGCTGCCCATTTACCTTCGTCATAGCCCTGAATAGTTGTTCCCGGCTCTGCAATCAGGCGACGTAAGCGCGCATATGACTGCGCCTCGCTATCGGCTAGATGATGAATTACTTGGCGCGGAGTCCAGCCTTCAGCATCACTGCGATCTAAATCTGCTTCATTGAGCGTTTGCGCTAACTCAAGAAATTGTCGAGTAGAGGCTTCGTAATCGGAGGCGAAATTGCTGATCAACATATGGCGAGGCTATCAGGCTTACTTATTATTGCTCAGTACTTCAAAGGCAAAGAGATGATCCTCTACTTGCGGTAGCCCACTCACGAGAAGAACCCCGCGAAAATCTCCAGCAACGGTTATCAATGGAAAGCCACCGCCATGGATGGCATGGGTTTCATCAACTACGCCATGCTTGGCATGCCAATCAATCTCATCTTCCTCGGCTTTAACGCGCTCATACATTGTTGAGTGGTGAGTCAGATTTACAACTCTTGATTTACGAGCCATCCAATTTGCATGTTCCTCGGCATCGCCTGAGATCGTCTCTCGGAAGACTTCAGCTCCATCTAATTCGATCGCGATGGTAATCGGAAAGTTTCGCTCTCTTCCAAGAGCGATGGCACTTGTTCCAATCTCGATTGCAGTTAAAGTATCTAAGTAATCGAAGGCGCTGGCTGCTTCATGTTCGAGCAATTGAACGCTTGTGAATCCGCCGGTTGTCTCCATGGCGATGAGAGTACTTTGTCGCTCGGTTAACGGATATAGGGACGAAGCTCAACCTTACGATTGCAGCAGAGCGAACCCTCTAGAGCGAGCTCATGTGCAATCTCCGGGGTATCCGCCTCGATAATCCAGAAGCCGCTGTAATACTCAGGAGCGTCAAAGAGTGATCCTGGGGTTACTTCGCCCTTGTTATCGCGGTTATCAATCAATGTCGCAAGAGAACCGGGACGGATACCAGCTGCCGTAATCCAGTGGCCCTTGTTCTGAAGCTTCTCATTAAATGCATCAATTTTCTGCATCTCATCAGAGTTGGCTGGATTTCCTGGACCGTCGATGACAAAGATAATAAATCGCATAGGTGGCAGATTACCTCTAGCAAATGCCCTTGAAAAGCATCACTGCTAACGTTTTCTCATGGCAACCTTAGAAGCGATGCTGGCATCACCGGACCAATCGGTGCGTCTGAAAGCTGCACTTGCTGCCGGCACATATCCAACGCCTGAATTTATCGAGGTTCTCATTTTGCAATGTGCTCATGAGTCCGATTTCTTTGTGCGCGACACTCTCTCTTGGGCTCTGATGAGACATGATCACGATGCCGTTGTAGCCAAACTCATTCCAGAATTGAGCTCACCTATCGCACAATCTAGAAGCCAAGCGCTCCATACCTTCTCCAAGATCGGTGAGAAGAAGTACTACTCATTGATTACGGATCAACATCTCTTCGATATCGAAGACTCTGTCGCATCAACTGCTTGGCGGACAGCCTCAGTTCTAGTGCCGGAGAGCGAGAAGGCAACTCTCGTCGAGAAGTTAGTTACGCAATTGGGCCGAGGCGATTCTGATCTGCAATTTGGGTTGACGCGATTCCTCTGCACCCTAGGGGAGGCGATTATTTCTCCTTTAACAGAGGCTGCAAAGTCAGAGAAGGAAGAAATTCGAGTCCAAGCAGAGTTCACATTGCTGAGATTTAGAGAGATGGAACTTGAATTTAAGAAGGTTCGTTAACCGTTCTTACGAATGTAGATCTGCTTCTTCACTATTGCCACAACGGTGCCATCAGCTGTTTTGATCTCCACATCAAACCACTTGAGGTACTTTCCGGATAACTCGACCTCGCTTTTGATCTCATCTAGTTGCTCGTCCCAAAGATGAAACTCTGCATAGACAGTGCTCTTGCCTGGTGAGACATACTCGATTTCACTTCGCTTATCCCAGACGATGTAGCCCTTGCCGAGGTTCTTCATGATCATCAACATGTAGAAAGGATCTGTCATGGCAAACAGAGATCCCCCAAACAAGGTCCCTACATAATTAGATGTAATCGCTTTTTTCTTTAAGCGAACCCTGGCATGGCGAAAATCCTTGGAAATTTCAAGGATTGCAATTCCGGAAAAGAGAAAAGGAGGCCAGATGTTTAGCATCCTGCGCATCCCTGCGTGCGATGTCATCAATGCTTGTAGCGGATGGTGCTTCTGACTCATGGAGGTAACTGTAGTCGAGAGCCTGATAGCGTTTTCACGTGGCAACTCTTAAAGCGCTTCTGGAATCACCAGATAAGTCTGTGCGCTTGCAAGCAGCTCTAG
>JBDLWK010000047.1:0-6818 GCA_039804335.1 Actinomycetota bacterium | reverse complement strand
CGCCTGAGAGAGCTACCGCATCCTCGAGGATCTCTGGATCTCCCTCGATACTCCCCTTGCTCTGCATCAATTGTAGAAACTGATCTGAGATTGAAGTTGCCTCAGCGAGGGTTTTGCCCATCAGGAGATCGCTCATAATTGAGGCACTGGCCTGCGAGATGGAACAACCGACACCATCCCAATTGATCGATGAGACTTTATCTCCATCAAGTTTCACGCCTAGTGTGATCTCATCTCCACAACTTGGATTGACGTGATGTACCTGGGCATCGTTCTCGGTCGCCAACTTCTTATTCTGAGGATTCTTGTAGTGGTCAAGAATTACCTCTTGATAGAGATTATCGAGTTGCATCATCGAGCGAAGTATCTCTGAGCATCGAGAATTCCGGAAATAAGGGCATCACAATCTTCCTCAGTGTTGTAGAGATAAAGCGAGGCGCGAGTCGTGGCGACAACGCCCATCTTTCTATTCAATGGCCATGCGCAATGGTGTCCCGTACGAACTGCGATTCCCTGGCTATCGAGGAACTGCCCTAGATCGTGTGGATGAATATCACCAAAGGTAAATGAGATAGACCCGCCGCGCGCATCCATCGTCTTTGGTCCAACAATCGAGAGATCTTCGATATCTGAAAGTTTCTGCAAGAGATATGAAGTCAAGGCAATCTCGTGGCGATGAATATTTTCGATACCTACCGCAGTCAGATATTGGAGCGCCGCTCCAAGACCGGCTGCTTGAGCCATATTTGGTACACCAGCTTCAAACTTCTTTGGCGCTGGCGCCCATGTGGCTCCAGTCATAGTGACTGTCTCAATCATTGATCCGCCAGTTAAGAAAGGAGGCAACTCTGCGAGAAGTTCTGACTTGCCCCAGAAAATTCCGATACCGGTAGGACCGACAGCCTTATGTCCAGAGAAAGCGAGGAAATCGATACCAAGCGCCTTTACATCAACCTTCATATGAGGAACCGATTGACAGGCATCAAGTACTACGACAGCACCAACTTCATGGGCGCGCTTAACAATCTCATCAAGCGAATTTATAGTGCCAAGGACATTTGATTGATGTGTAAGCGCCACGACCTTGGTCGACTCGTTAATAACTGAGTTGAGTTGTGAAAGGTCGAGTCGCCCTTCTGGTGTTACCTCAAACCATGAGAGAGATGCGCCGGTGCGTGCTGCAAGCTGTTGCCAAGGGATGAGATTTGCATGATGCTCCATCTCGGTAACAACGATTCCATCACCTGCTTTGAGGTGGAATCGATTACCTGCTGGCGCATTTCCCATCGCGTATGCAACAAGGTTGAGTGATTCTGTAGCGCTCTTGGTAAAGACAACTTCATCGACGTTAGCACCGATGAAATCGGCAACTATCTGTCGGGCGCCTTCATAGATATCAGTTGCCTCTTCAGCCAATTGATGCGCACCGCGGTGTACCGCAGCGTTGTGAAGGCGATAGAAGTCTCCTTCCGCCTTAATCACCGACTCTGGCTTCTGGCTTGTGGCACCGGAATCTAAATAGACAAGGCGCTTGCCATCGCGGATCGTCCGTTGAAATATCGGAAAATCCTTACGGATGGCAAGCGCATCTAGAGTCATATTTATGCGCCTACATACTCCGCATAGCCATTAGCTTCGAGCTTCTCTGCAAGCTCTGGTCCACCTTGTTCTACGACCTTGCCTGCAGCAAATACGTGAACGAAATCTGGCTGGATGTAACGCAAGATTCGTGTGTAGTGCGTAATGAGAAGGACGCCGAGGTTGTTGGCTTCCTTTGCGCGTACAACTCCCTCTGATACGACACGAAGAGCATCGACGTCAAGACCTGAATCTGTCTCATCGAGAATTGCAAACTTTGGCTTAAGAAGTTCAAGCTGCATGATCTCGTGGCGCTTCTTCTCTCCACCTGAGAATCCCTCGTTGACATTGCGCTGAGCAAATGAAGGATCCATCTTGAGACCTTCCATCGCTGACTTAACTTCGCCTACCCATTCGCGAAGCTTTGGTGCCTCACCACGTAGTGCAGTCGCAGCTGTACGAAGGAAGTTTGAGACAGAGACACCAGGTACCTCAACTGGATACTGCATTGCGAGGAAGAGGCCAGCCTTTGCGCGCTCATCGACAGACATCTCGAGTACATCTGCGCCATCAAGTGTCACTGTGCCACCTGTGATTGTGTACTTAGGATGACCTGCAATTGAGTATGCAAGCGTTGATTTACCTGAACCATTTGGACCCATGATCGCATGTGTCTCACCTGATTTGATCGTTAGGTCGACTCCCTTGAGAATCTCCTTAACGCCCTGCTCTGTATCAACAGTTACCTTTAAACCACGAATTTCTAATGTGCTCATTGCGGACTCCATTACTTCTCAATCGTGACGGAGTCTCCGTCAACGCGTACTGAATATTTCTGAACTGGCATTACCGCCGGTGGCGTGAGAGCTTCACCTGAGCGGAGATCAAACTCCGCGCCATGAAGCCAGCACTCAATCTTGTAATCAGTGATATCACCCTCTGAGAGAGATGCATCTGAATGGCTGCAGGTATCGCCAATGGCAAAAACCTCATCACCAATGCGCGCAACGCAGATGGACTCGCCATCCTTCTCGATGCGAACTGGCTTGCCTGATACTAAAGAGGCGAATGAAAGGTCAGACATTACTTACCTGCCTTTTCGAGCTCGCTATCGATACGTGTCATGAGGCGCTCTTGAATCTCCTCATTACCAATCAATGAGATGACCTCATTGAAGAAGCCACGTACGACGAGACGTCGTGCATCCGCTTCCTGGATACCGCGTGACATTAAGTAGAAGAGTTGTTCATCATCGAAGCGCCCTGTTGTTGAAGCATGTCCCGCTCCGACAATTTCTCCCGTTTCAATCTCAAGGTTAGGGACTGAGTCAGCGCGAGCACCATCGGTAAGGAGCAAGTTTCGGTTGAGCTCGTATGTATCTGTGCCCTCTGCTGCGGCACGGATATAGACATCACCAATCCAAACTGTATGCGCCTTGTCACCGGCTAATGCGCCCTTGTAATTTACATTGGACTTTGCATGAGGGACTGCGTGATCAACATGCATGCGATGCTCAAAGAATTGACCTGCTGTCGCAAAGTAGACACCCTGCAAGTCGGCAGATGCACCAGGACCGACGAATTCAACCTTGGGAAGAAGGCGGACAACATCTCCGCCAACTGTGACGTGAATTGCCTTCAGTGAAGCATCGCGATCGATGATTGCATTATGAGTTGCAGCGTAGATCGCCTTTGAGCTCCACTCTTGGAGTGAGATGAAGGTGAGATTTGAGCCAGGCGCAAGGATGATTTCAAGATCCTCGGCAAGGAGAGTATCGCCAGTGTTTTCGAGAATCACTGTCGCCTTGGCATGCTCGCCGAGACGAATCTGCACTCGTGAGAGTTCAGCAGTATCTACTCCCCCGCAGCAGCGATTAAGGAAGATTGGCTCTGCAATCTGAGCATTCTTCTCGATTGCGAGAATTGCACCTTCTGCAGTGTGGTTACGAATGCGATTGACAATTGCATCTTCACTTGATGCAACAGCAGTAATGCTTCCACGAGTAAATGTGACTCCGTTGACGGAATCACCGTTTAGCGTGAGAGACCCACGATCTTCCGGAGTTGCACTTCCATCATGGAGGCCACCGAGGCGCTTGAGTGGAGTGAAGCGCCAAGCTTCTTCACGACCGGTCGGCGTATGGTTCTCTAAGAGATTACTTTGAAGGGCTGTCATTTAGCCAACAGCTCCTTCCATTTGAAGCTCAATCAAGCGATTGAGTTCGAGCGCGTACTCCATTGGAAGTTCGCGAGCGATTGGTTCGATAAATCCACGGACAATCATCGCCATCGCTTCATCCTCATTGAGTCCACGAGACATCAAGTAGAAGAGCTGATCATCTGAGATCTTTGAGACGGTTGCTTCGTGGCCCATAGAGACATCGTCTTCACGGATATCAACATATGGGTAGGTATCTGATCGTGAAATCGTGTCAACGAGAAGCGCATCGCACTTCACGGTTGAGGCAGAGTGATGTGCACCCTCATTAATCTGTACGAGACCGCGGTATGAAGTGCGACCGCCACCACGTGCAACAGACTTAGAGATTACAGAAGATGATGTGTATGGGGCCGCGTGAACCATCTTCGCGCCTGAGTCTTGGTGCTGACCTGGGCCAGCAAATGCAAGTGAAAGTGTCTCGCCCTTTGCATGAGGACCCATCAACATGACGGCTGGATACTTCATAGTGACCTTTGAGCCAATATTTCCATCGACCCATTCCATCGTTGCGCCTTCTTCACAGATAGCGCGCTTTGTTACGAGGTTGTAGACGTTGTTAGACCAGTTTTGAATCGTGGTGTAACGAACGCGTGCACCCTTCTTTACGATGATCTCTACGACTGCAGAGTGCAATGAATCTGACTTGTAGATTGGAGCTGTGCAACCTTCGACATAATGAATGTAAGAATCTTCATCAGCAATGATCAGAGTACGCTCGAATTGACCCATATTCTCTGTATTAATGCGGAAGTAAGCCTGCAATGGAATATCTACATGAACGCCCTTTGGAACATAGATAAATGATCCACCTGACCAGGTAGCTGTATTAAGCGCTGCAAACTTGTTATCTCCTACTGGGATGACAGTTGTGAAGTACTCTTTAAAGAGTTCTGGGTGCTGCTTCAGCGCGCTATCTGTATCAAGGAAGATGACTCCTTGCTTCTCAAGGTCTTCACGGATTGAGTGATAAACAACTTCTGACTCGTACTGAGCTGCAACACCAGAGACGAGACGCTGCTTCTCTGCCTCTGGGATTCCGAGACGATCGTATGTGTTCTTGATTTCATCTGGAAGGTCATCCCACGTCGTAGCTTGCTTCTCTGTTGAGCGCACAAAGTACTTGATGGTGTCGAAGAAGATGCCGGTCAAATCTGAACCCCATGATGGCATTGGCTTCTTCTCAAAGAGATCTAGCCCCTTGAGGCGAAGATCCAACATCCACTGTGGCTCTGACTTCTTCGAGCTAATGTCGCGGACGACATCCTCGTTGAGACCACGCTTTGCGTTGGTTCCAGCATCGTTGCCATCTGACCAGCCGTACTCGTAGTTGCCGAGTCCTTCTAGTTCTGGGTGTGCAGTTGTCATGATCGCGCCTTTCCAGACGTTAGTGTTTTTTTATCGGAAATTTTTGGAACAAAAGTTGTACATACTCCATCACCATGAGCGATGGTTGCTAAACGCTGCACATGTGTACCGAGTAGCTGGGAGAAGAGTTCAGTCTCTGCTTCGCAGAGTTGTGGGAACTCCGCCGCCACATGTGCAATTGGACAATGGTGTTGGCAGAGCTCTGCGCCAAGACCTTTTGTTTCAACCGAGGTTGCATAGCCTTCAGTGGTGAGAAAATCTGCGAGAGCGATATTTCGATCTTTGCTCTTGACGAGAAGTGGCTCTGCGCGACGACCCATCTCATCGGCGCGAAACTTTGCAAAGATGTTGACAAGGTGAGGACCTGCTTGCGCTGTAATGAATTTAAGAGCGGCTACAGCGAGGTCATCGTATGAATGCTCGAACTTTTCACGACCGGAATCTGTCATGACAAATACCTTTGATGGACGACCACGCCCACGTAGGAGGGTGCTATGAGGCTCGCGTGCCTCGAGGACTCCATCTTCGATCAATAGATCGAGGTGGCGACGGACTCCTGCCGGAGTCAATCCAAGGCGCTCTCCGATGGCGACTGCAGTCGATGGTCCATTTTCGAGGACAGAGCGAGCGACCGCATTGCGGGTGCTGAGCTCATCGATTTTCACAACAGTATTGTGACTTAAATACCGCCACCTCGCCACTTGGCACGCTCAATCGGGCCCACCTCGGTAGGCTAGCGCCATGTTAGCTACCCGAGCTCTGACTCCAGTAGCCCGACTCCTCTTAGCCCTCCAAGCCCTCCTCGTTCTGACCGGCGGCGCTGTTCGAGTGACTGGATCGGGTCTCGGATGTCCCACTTGGCCAGAGTGCACCGCAGATTCGTACTTCCCTGTCGAAGGACAGGCCGAAGGCGCCTTCCATGCTTGGATTGAATTCGGAAATCGTCTTCTTACCTTCGCTCTTCTCTTCGCAGCTATCGCGATGATTGCAGTTGTGTTGCGGGCAGGTCGTCGCGATCTTCGACTCTTAGCTTTGGCTCAGATTGCTGGAATTTTTGGCCAAGGAATTCTCGGTGGGATCACTGTTCTAACAAAGCTCAATCCGATCTCAGTGGCATCTCACTTTATTCTCTCCATCATTCTGATCGCTGCGGCACAATCGCTGGTAACGCGGACACGAATTACCAAGATAAATCAGCCAACAAAGTCGAATTTCCTGACTGCGCATACCGCGCTAACTTTCTTAGTAATTGTCGCTGGAACTTTGGTCACTGGAGCTGGCCCACACGCTGGCGATTCAGAGACTCCGCGATTAAATATCCATGTGCCGCTTGTTGCAGGAATCCATGGATATCTTGTCGTTGCGCTGATTTTGCTTACTCTGATTGGTATCTACAAACGTTTCAATAATTTTGCTGACAGCACTCAGCGATTACTCGCAATTTTTTTAGCAATTACTTTGGCGCAGGGCGTCATCGGATATGCCCAATATCTACTTGGGGTTCCTGAAGAGCTAGTCGTTCTTCACCTTCTCGGATCATCAATTCTTTGGATCGCAGCGTGGCGAGTCCGTCTTACCCAGTTCTACATTTTTCCGCACAAATAACCAGGAGAATCAAATGACAACAATGACCGGATGGACAGAGCTCGATGATC
>JBDLWK010000046.1:0-7313 GCA_039804335.1 Actinomycetota bacterium | reverse complement strand
TGCCGGCGCAGATTGAGATCTATGCAGATTCTGATCACCAAGATGAGTACAACTTCCTCTTTATTGCAAAAGGTGGCGGAAGCGCCAACAAGTCTTACCTCTATCAAGAGACGAAAGCGGTACTTAATCCAGCTTCATTTATCAATTGGCTCGATGACAAGCAAGCTCGCCTCGACTCATTACCTCGATAATCTGCCAACATCGGGAGATGCTGCGACCGGCCATGGCTTCCGCGATCTAGAGCTTGAAAAGCAGGTACTTGAGCTCACCCGGACCTTGGGTATTGGCGCTCAATTTGGTGGAAAGTACTTCTGCCACGATGTTCGCGTTGTTCGCCTGCCACGCCACGGCGCATCTCTTCCTATTGCAATTGCAGTTTCTTGCTCAGCCGATCGCCAGGCAAAGGCGAAGATCACCAAGGATGGGATCTTCCTCGAGCAGTTAGAGACTGATCCGGTTCACTTTATGCCCGAGACAACAGATTCTCACCTACCGGCACCATCGTCGTTGCTCGCGATATCGCGCATGCGCGAATCAAGGCGATGCTCGATGAGGGCAAGCCAATGCCTGATTACCTCAAGAACCATGCCGTCTATTACGCAGGTCCTGCTAAGACTCCAACCGGTTATGCCTCAGGTTCATTTGGTCCGACAACGGCAGGTCGCATGGACTCATATGTTGATTACTTCCAAGCACACGGCGGTTCATTTGTGATGTTGGCAAAGGGCAACCGCTCAAAGGCGGTAACGGATGCCTGTGCAAAGCATGGTGGTTTCTATCTTGGCTCTATCGGCGGTCCAGCTGCTCGACTTGCTCAAGATTGCATTAAGAAAGTTGAAGTCTTGGACTTTGAGGATCTCGGTATGGAAGCTGTTTGGAAGATCGATGTGGTGGACTTCCCGGCCTTTATCGTTGTCGATGACAAGGGAAATGATTTCTTCGCAGAGACTATGCGCCCACTAACAATCGGAACGAAACCGGCTTAGTAGTACTTAGAGCGCTTGAACTTCGCCCAGGCCTTGCATGGCGTTGAGTAACGGCTATCGATATATCGCAGTCCCCAACGAATCTGTGTGACTGGATTGGTGCGCCAATCGGTTCCGACGACATCCATCTTGGAAGCTGGTAGCGCCTGTGGAATTCCGTGGGCGCCAGAGCGAGAGTTATGAGCCTTGTAGTTCCAATGGCTCTCTTTGGTCCAGAGGCGATTGAGACAGCTATATTGATCATCGCCCCATGAGTACTCGGCGAGCATGATGGTGCGGGCGACATACTTTGCCCCGGTCGCCTTGCGGGCGAGTTCAACCTGGCGAGCCATCGCTGCGACCTTTGCCATCTCAGAGATCGGAGCAACGACCGCTTGGCCGAGCTCAATATCTTTAGTGATGGTGATATTTGCCGCCGGACCTTCAGGAAGGTTGAGGCGGGTGGTCGTAGGAAAGTCGAGACCCTGCGCAGTTGGCTGGGCAGCGGTGACAATAAGGAACGAAGCGGTGAGCACCCAGGTTGCGCGCTTTCGTGTAACGAACTTTGAAAGTGACATCGTTGTAACTCACCCCCTTACCTTCAACCCTTGAGGCAGCTGATCTGCCTTCTGATGGGCTAAAGAGTTCCAATCAATGAGGGATGTCGCAAATTTTTCTATGCGTGAGTCGCAAATTCTCAGGAATTGTGAGCTTTGGGGATAAGTAAAAGTGCTGCTCAGATAGGGCAAAGTCCTATATGTCCGATTTGTGACTGTGAGATTTAAGAGAGGCTATTTTTCGCCTACTCCAGCCCTGCGCCTTCAAGCATCTCGGTGACGAGAGCGGCGATCGGCGATCGCTCACTTCGAGTCAAGGTCACATGGGCGAAGAGAGGATGGCCCTTCAACGTTTCAACGACGGCGAAGACGCCATCGTGGCGTCCGACTCGTAAGTTATCGCGCTGTGCCACATCGTGGGTCAAGATCACCCGAGAGTTCTGGCCGATTCGAGAGAGGACGGTCAAGAGAACGCCTCGTTCGAGCGATTGAGCCTCATCGACAATCACAAATGAGTCATGGAGCGAGCGCCCGCGGATATGGGTCAGTGGGAGAACTTCGACTAAACCGCGCGCCAGAATTTCATCGATGACATCTTGGCTGACGAGCGCGCCCAAGGTATCGAAGACCGCCTGTGCCCAGGGAGACATCTTCTCTCCCTCACTTCCGGGCAGGTATCCAAGTTCCTGACCGCCGACGGGATAGAGCGGGCGGAAGATGACGACCTTCTTATGTTGGCGCTTCTCCATCACGGCTTCAAGTCCGGCGCAGAGAGCGAGGGCAGATTTACCGGTGCCGGCTCGACCGCCGAGAGAGATGATGCCAATTGATTCATCCGATAAGAGATCGAGGGCGATGCGCTGTTCGGCCGAGCGACCATGGAGACCGAAGGAGCTTCGATCACCTCGTACTAATTGCAACCGCTTATCTGCAGTTACTCGGGCGAGCGAACTTCCCTTCTCCGAGTGAAGCACGATTCCGGTATGGACGGGGAGGTTATGGGCCTCTTCATGCTCGGCAAAACCAGATGAATAAAGTTCATCGATTGTCGAGTGAGCAACATCGAGATCGTGAATACCGGTCCAGCCGCTATCTGAGACTAGCTCTGCCAGGTATTCCTGAGCCTCAATACCGACCGATGAGGCCTTGACGCGAAGCGGGAGATCCTTGGTAACGAGGACAACATCTTTTCCATCTGCCATTAAATTCTTAGCCACCGCCAGAATGCGAGTGTCATTTGTCGCTTCTCGGATAAAGGAGGCCGGCAGAGATGAGTGATCGCTATGGTTGAGCTCAACGAAGAGCTCGCCGCCCTCTGGAGTTATCGGCAGCGGTGCATCGAGGCGGCCATGTTGAATTCGGAGATCATCGAGACTGCGCAAGGCAGAGCGGGCGAAGAAGCCGAGCTCTGGATGGTTGCGCTTACCCTCTAGCTCGCCAATGACAACGATGGGGATGACAACTTCATGCTCTTCAAATCTAAAGATCGCTCCCGGGTCGGCCAGAAGAACTGAGGTATCTAATACATAGGTCTTGCGTCCAAGCGATTTCTTACCTTTCCCCTCCTGGACTACTGCAGGGCTCTTTCCCTTAGCCCCTTTATTTGCAGGGCTTTTGGCGCTCTTCTTTGATGGCGAAGTTTTTTCCTTAGGAGTCAATTCGGCAACCAGTTCTGAAGTCGGAGGGTTATTCAATTGTGAAATAAACGATAAGAGATTGCCTCCGCTGGCGAGTATCAACACACCTTGAAAATCAAAGATGTAATCGAATGTTTACTTAAGACTCACTTACCTAGTCGGCTTTGCCTTTGCGCCGACTATTTACCTAGTCGGCTTTGCCTTTGCGCCGACTATTTACCTAGTCGGCTTTCTCTTCGCGCCGACTATTTACCTAGTCGGCTTTCTCTTCGCGCCGACTATTTACCTAGTCGGCGGTGGCGGTGGCTGTAATCGCGCAAGGCGCGCAAGAAATCAACGCGGCGAAAATCTGGCCAATACGCCTCACAGAAGTAGAACTCGGAGAGGGCAGATTGCCAGAGCAAGAATCCGCCGAGGCGCTGCTCCCCCGAGGTGCGAATCAGGAGATCGGGATCAGGTTGGCCAGCGGTATAGAGGTGGCGCGAGATTGAATCTGCATCTAGTTCAGCTGCAGCTTGGCTCAAGGTGAGACCTGCCTGATCTTGATCTGCCAAGTAACCTTTCACCGCATCGACAATCTCGCGACGTCCGCCATAACCGACAGCCACATTGACCTGCAGCTTACTCTCAGCGCAACCCGGCAAGGTCGAGAGCTTAGTAGCGAGCGCCGCTGGCAGGACATCGAGGGCGCCGACAGCTTTGATGCTCCAGCGCTTGCGAGCTGCTAGATCATCAACGATCTCGCTAATGACATCAATCAGAGTGGCGACTTCCTCTGGGCTCCGCTTGAAGTTATCGGTCGAAAGCATCCAGAGAGTCACAACTTCAACTTTGGTCTCTTCGCACCAATCTAAGAGATCAACAATCTTGCCCGCTCCGCGCTTATGGCCGAAGGGGTCGGTGGGATCCGGGTTCTGCTTCGCCCAGCGGCGATTTCCATCGAGGGTCACGCCCACATGGCGAGGGGTCTTGGTGAAGTCGAGATCTTTGATGATCCGCCACTCATAGAAGGGATAGAGGAGTGACTTAATTTGGCTACGAATACTTCTGAACAATTTTCCGCTCGGCGATAAAGGAGGCGACCGGGATAGTGCCGGCGGCGACTAGGGCGAGAATCAGGAGAAATGACATCCGCTTCTGAACCGCAAGCTGGAGCACGGTCAAGATATAGACAATATAGAAGTAGCCGTGGGCGATGGGGATAAAGATAAATGGATTGCTCTCATCAAAGGCATCAAAGGCGTACTTGGCAACCATATAGATAACAAGGAGAACCAAGTTAACGCCACAGACGATGGCCATGATGCGAAAGCGAGCGAGTGCAGATGCTGAGAAAGAGTTTTTCATAGCCTAACTCTAACTGGCGATGAGTTCCTCGTCATCGATTTCGCGACGCTTATAGAAAGGAGCCCAGAGAACGAGGGCGGCCATAAACCACCAGACCACTACATATGAGATGTGTTGCCAGTAATAACCCGGAACATCAGCCTTAGGAAGTGAGATATCGATTCGGCTGCGCAGAATCTCGCCAGTTCGCAGGGTTTCAGAGGTGGCAGCGATAAAGCCATCGAAGAGTTGGAGATCGACCGAGGAGGTGAGGAGGCTGCTATCGACGCGAGAAATTTGAGATGAGGTATTTGCTGTGCGATCTTCAAATTGGCTAGGCAATATGACGCCGGTGAGATCGACTCGATTCGACATCGCAACGGTCGGTTCTTTCAAGCGTTCACTCCAGAGGCCGCGGACAACCAAGATGGCAGAGGTCGGATCTACCTGAAGAAGTGCGACCTCCCAATCAGCGATGCTGCCATCGGCTGCCTTCTGGTTTGGCGCTTTAAAGGTTGCAATGTAATTTCCACTTGCCGCAACGCTCTTATCAAAAGCTTCGACTGGCAGTGATCCTTCAGAAGATGTGAGATCGGTGAGATTGTAAATTCTCTGATCTTGAATCGGGGCTGAGTTCTCGGAGGCAGAGAGCTCTTGTGCTCGATCAAGTTGCCAGAGCCCGAGGCTGACAAATATCGCCGCAAGTCCGAGAACGACGATTGCGGCGGCGAACTTCTTAATTTTCGTTCTGATCCTCGCTCTTGTTGAGACGGTTATATCGCTTATAGAAGCTACGCAAGAGAAGTGCGGTGGCGCTGACAAGAACGATCATTGTCAGTGAGCCAGCGATACCCATATCAACATCTTTATTCATGAGAGAATCATCCCATGTCTTCCGATGGCTCTCAATCCGACCTTCACGCTAATTCTGAGCAAGAACCATTTGATTACAACGACCGTTACGGTATTCGTAAGCAGCGCGCTTGGGTGCCTTACGCCCTCTCGTTTCTCATAATTGGTTCAGCGTGGACAATCTGGGCCGGACTTCATCAAGCAGAACCTCGCATTAGTTATTCGCTCGTTGCTTTTAATAACGAAGATCCACGCAACACAGAGATTCGTTACATCGTTACTCGGCGAGATCCTTCACGGCCTGCAATCTGTTCTATCGCAGCTCGCGATTTCTATAAGACGATCGTTGGTCAGATTGAAGACCGTGTTCCAGCCTCAGATGGGCCAATTGAGCGAACTGTGACCATTCCTTCTCGCGCAGATGCGGTCAATGCAGGCGTAATCAGCTGTTATATCGAGTAGCACCTCCTTCGCCCCTTACTAGTATCCTTCTCCGTTATGAGCGCACAACAAACTTGGTTAACTCAAGAAGCGGCGGATCGCCTCGCCGCTGAATTGGCACACCTCGAAGGTGAAGGCCGTAAAGAGGTCACAGCAAAGATTGAAGCTGCCCGCGCCGAAGGTGATTTAAAAGAGAATGGTGGCTATCACGCAGCGCGCGATGAACAAGGCAAGATGGAGGCACGGATCCGTCAACTCAAGCAGATGCTTGAGAATGCCCATATCGGAACTCCACCTGCAAGCGCAGATGGAAAGGTCGGCGCAGGCATGGTTGTCACCGCGCTCATTGCCGGTGATGAGATCAAGTTCCTCTTGGGATCACGTGAAATCGCATCCGGTGATCTCGATGTCTATTCAGAGAAGTCACCGCTAGGTGCCGCTGTTCTTGGCGCAGAGATTGGTTCAACAGTTTCATATACCGCACCTAACGGTCGTGAGATTAAGGTTGAAATTAAAGCTGCCGAGTTCTTTGCTTAATAGCAACTGCGCTTCATGACACAGTCTCACCCAACCTTTCCAGCATATTCATTTGAAGATGCTGCGCGCGAGGTATCAACATCTGCCATCAAATATGGAGATGAGGCTGATCAAGTACTTGAGTTTTATGGGCAAGGCCGCTCTGATAAACCGACACTTGTATTAATTCATGGTGGCTATTGGCGCAATCTCTTTGATCGCGAACATATGCGCCCTCTCGCAGTGGCATTGGCAAAGTTAGAATTTAACGTCGTTCTCCCCGAATTTCGCCGGGTTGCTGGAGATCCTGATACGACTCTACGAGATTTAGCTTTCGCGCTCTCAACTTTGGAAGATCAGAAGTTAAACCTCATCGGATATTCAAGCGGTGGCCACTTAGCGCTATTGCTCGCTGATAAGTTTCCTTCAGTTACCAAGGTCATTGGATTAGCACCAGTTACCGATATGGTCGAGAGTCAGCGACTCGAACTCGGCCGAGGAGCCGTTCACGAATGGCTTGGCAGAGATGCAGAACTTCGCCCAGAGCTAGATCCCATGGTGCGACCACCCATTAAGGCCGAGACGCTCTTTATCCATGGCAACCTCGATGAGCGCGTTCCGCTTCAGCTCTCCCAGAAGTATGTAGAGGCGATGAAGGGCCATGGCAAAACAATCTCACTCGAGGTACTACCTGGAACATCTCACTTTGAGATGATGAATATCCCGAGCAGCACCTTTGACGCTCTTATACGCGCTATCGGCTAGTAAATATCTTTCAATAGCTACTAGTTTGAAGCGTTGCGGTATCGGCGAAGACTGAGCGGAATAAATATCGCCATGATGATGACGATATAAATCAAGGATGTTGTCAATGGGTGTTCGCTAGGAAATGATCCAGCAGTTGCGCCGAATTCATTCTCAAGGCCAAAGAGTTCACGGCATGCAGCAACCATTGTTGAGACTGGGTTCCACTCGGCAAAGTATTGAAGTGCGCGCGGCATTCCAGTAGTTGGTGCAAA
>JBDLWK010000045.1:0-8272 GCA_039804335.1 Actinomycetota bacterium | reverse complement strand
TTGGCGAAGCCAAGGGCGGCGTTGTCGCTTTTGAGGGGACTTCCGTCGATAAAGCACAAGTCGTAGTCACATTTGCTGACCCCTTCGCGTGTTTCAACCTTGTGTTGAAATTGTTGGATCAGTGTTTGCATGGCGCCGACACCAGGAACAACTAAACCTTCTGCTTCTAGCGCAACTGAATAGTCAGATGTGAGTACAACATCTTTTCCGGCGCGCTCGAATGCTCGCAGTGCAGAACGGAGGTTTCCAGATCCGTAATCCAGAATCGCAATCAACTACAAAGAGCCCTTGGTAGAAGGAATGCCTGTGGTACGACCATCAATTGCAACTGCATCACGAAGTGCTCGTGCAACTGCTTTAAATTGCGCCTCAAAGACGTGGTGCGCATTACGACCTTCAAGTACGCGGACATGGAGTGCGATTCGCGCCTCGGCGACGATTGACTCCCAGATGTGGCGACCAAGTGTTGTATCAAAGGTGCCGATGAGTTCGACAATCTCTGGCTGACGATGGATTAAATATGGGCGACCAGATAAGTCGACCGCCGCTTGCACAAGTACTTCATCCAACGGAACCATGGCATCACCGAAACGTCGAATACCAGCCTTATCGCCGAGCGCTTCTCGTAGCGCCTGACCGAATGCAAGGGAGGTATCTTCGACTGTATGGTGTGAATCAACATCTATATCGCCAGTGGTTTTAATTGTGAGATTGAAGCCTGAGTGCTTTCCGAGCTGCGACATCATGTGATCGAAGAATGGAACTCCGGTATCAACTGAAATCTCACCGGTTCCATCGAGTGTTAGGTCGACCAGGACGCTAGATTCCTTAGTTGTGCGTTCTACACGTGCTTGTCTCATCATGGTCTCCATTACTTATTCGCTGATTGAGTCTGAGAAATAATTCTTTCGAGGGCCTCGATGAAGAGGGAATTTTCGGCCGCACTGCCGATAGTCACTCGCAAGTACCCCGATAATCCCACATCGCGAATGAGCACACCGGCATCCAGGAGAGATTTCCAGAGGATTGGCGCTGGAATATCAAATCCTGAGAAGAGGAGGAAGTTCGCCTTACTTGGAATCACATCAAGTCCGAGACGTGCGAGTTCATTCTCGACCCACTTACGACTTTCTACCAAGGTCGCAACATTTCCCAGAAGTTCATCGCGGTAATCGAGGGCGACTTCGGCCGCTGCTTGGGTAAGGGCGCTGAGGTGATATGGCAGGCGCACTAAGAAGAGAGCTTCAATCACCGACTTATCTGCGACTAGGTAGCCGAGTCGAACACCAGCGAAAGAGAATGCCTTGCTCATGGTTCGAATCACTACAACATTTGGGTATTTTCCAATCAGCGTTGCCGCCGATCTCTCATCAGAGAACTCTGCATACGCTTCATCCACGACAAGTAACCCCGGAACAACCTGCGCAAGTGATTCAATCTCAGCAATCGTTACCGAGGAGCCGGTTGGATTATTTGGTGTGGTGATGAAAGTGAGCGATGGGTTGCACTCTGCAATCTCCGCTTTCGCTCTCTCAATATCGAGAGAGAAGTCGCTTCGACGCGCTCCATCAATCCATGGAGTTTGTGTCACGCGCGCAATAAGCGGATGCATTGAATAAGAGGGAGTAAAACCAATTGCACCCTTTTCACCAAAGGCGAGGAAGAGCGATTGAATTATCTCGTTGCTTCCATTAGCTGCCCAGATGTTATCGAGGGTGAGAGATGTCTCTGAGAGCGAGTTAATAAATTGAGCGAGCCCACTTCGAAGCGCTGTTGCATCTCGATCTGGATATCGATTGAGGTCTGTTGCAACTTTCTCTACCTTTGTGGCAATCGCTTTTGCCAAGGCAGGTGAAAGCGGAAAAGGATTCTCATTGGTATTGAGTACAGCATCGGCCGGAACTTGTGGCGCGCCATATGGAGAGAGTGGTCGCAAACCAGCGTTGAGTGGAAGCCAATCAGGCCATTGACTCATCGCGACTCAAATCGAGCAGTGATCGCCTCACCGTGGGCAGGAAGATCTTCCGCATTTGCCAATGTGATTACCGTGGCAGAGATATCGGTGAATGCCGCTTCTTGATATTCAATGTAGTGAATTCCACGTAGGAAAGATTGCACCGATAATCCACTGCTGTGGCAGGCGCAACCACCTGTAGGAAGTACGTGATTAGAGCCAGCTGAATAATCTCCGAGTGAAACAGGTGAGTAACGACCGATGAAGACCGCACCTGCATTACGGATCTGTTCTGCATCTTTTGCTGCATTGATTGTTTGAATTTCTAAGTGTTCGGCTGCATAGGCATTAACAACATCTAGTCCCTGCGAAATCGAATCAACTAGCACTGCAGCAGATTGAACGCCGGTAAGAGCGGTGCGAATTCGATCAGAGTGGCGTGTTGCTGGAACACGCTTCTCTAACTCAATATGTACAGCATCAATTAATTCCTGTGAATCTGTGACTAGAACTGCCGCTGCAATAACATCGTGCTCTGCCTGGCTAATTAAATCTGTTGCAACATCTGCAGGATATGCGCTCTTGTCAGCAAGGATTGCAATCTCAGTTGGTCCTGCCTCAGAGTCAATCCCAATGATTCCGCGAAGTGCACGCTTTGCCGCAGCAACATAAATATTTCCAGGACCCGTGACGAGATCACATTTAGCGGCAACGCCCTCCATTCCATATGCGAAGAGCGCAACAGCTTGTGCGCCACCGATTGCGTAGACCTCTGTGATTCCGAGTAGGGCACAGGCGGCAAGGATTGTTGGGTGCGGGAGTCCACCATTTTCCACCTGAGGCGGTGATGCCACCGCGATACTTGGCACTTCAGCAATCTGTGCCGGAATAACATTCATCAAGACTGAGCTTGGGTAGACGGCGCGACCGCCAGGAACATAGAGACCAACTCGATCAACTGGAATCCACTTCTCGCTGACGACTCCCCCATCAACGACGGTCACCTTCTTCTCATCCCGTCGCTGCGATAAATGCACCTTACGGATTCGTTCTGCTGAAAGCTCTAGGGCGGTGCGAATCTCTGGAGCGAGTTGAGCCAGCGCATTATCAAGTGCAGCCTGCGGCACTCGAATAGAAGGCGGGCGAACTCCATCAAATTGTTCGCCGAGGGAGATGAGATCTGCCTCGGTTCCGTTCTTTACCCGGTGAAGAATTGGCTCGATAGCAACCATCGCGGCAGCAACATCGAGGCTCGCACGTGGGAGTTCGCGCTGATATTGATCTTTAGAGAGGTGCTTTCCTCGGAGATCTACGCGACGCAACATGGTCGAAGTCTACTTTGTGATACCTCTGAGGCGCGAGGTGATTATCCGCGAATGATGCAATCAGGGCCGAGAATCGCCTTGAGATCTGCGCTCAAACTCGGTGATGCAGTGACGAGGGCATCAACTTTGAGAACGGTAGATTTCTGAGTATCCATCACATTGAGATGAACCTCTCGCTTACCTGGATGAGATTTCAGAATCTCCTTCATTCGCTCGACTATCGGCGGAGTCACCTGAGCTGCCGGGAGCGAGATTAATAAAGGTCCAGTTGGGCCACTGGTGATATCGGGCATCGTCATATCCATCGCGGTAAATCTCACTTGTTCGTCGCTTCGTGAGAATCGGCCACGGATCACGACGACTCGATCTTCTGTCAGTGATAACGAATATTGGTTATAGGTCTTTGAGAAGAAGAGCGCTTCGATTGAACCTTCGAGGTCTTCGATATTGACCACAGCCCATGAATCTCCATTACGTGAGACCTTACGTTGGACTCCAGTAATGAGACCACCAATAGTGACCATGCCATCTGGAACGCCCTCATCTAATAGTGCGCTGATTGACATATCGGTATGTGAGCGAAGTACATGTTCGACGCCGAGGAGCGGATGATCAGAGACATAGAGACCGAGCATCTCTCGCTCGAAGGTGAGGAGGGTCGATTTATCCCACTCGCTCTGAGGGATCTCAATCTCAAGGCCTGTCATCTCTGTTGCTGTCTCGCCACCGAAGAGATCGAATTGACCAATTGCTTCAGCGCGCTTGCTCTCGATTACCGAGTCGATTGCCTCAAGGTGAATTGCCATCAAGCCCTTGCGAGGATGCTTGAGCTCATCAAAGGCGCCACCTTTGATGAGAGATTCAATGGTCTTCTTATTGCAGACCTGCGCATCGACCTTTGCAAGGAAATCACCGAAGGAGGTGAAGCTCCCCTTCGCTTCACGTGATGCCTTGATTGATGCAACAACGCCTTCTCCTACGTTGCGGATTGCCGCTAATCCAAAGCGAATATCGCGACCGCGCGGTGTGTATTCAGCATTTGATTCATTGACATCCGGTGGAAGAACTTTGATTCCCATCCGGCGACACTCTGAGAGATAGAGCGCAGATTTATCTTTATCATCGCGCACAGAGGTAAGGAGCGCCGCCATGTATTCAGTTGGAAAGTTCGCTTTGAGATAAGCGGTCCAGAACGAGACGACTCCGTAGCCAGCAGAGTGAGCACGGTTAAAGGCATAATCAGAGAATGGGATCAGAACTTCCCAGAGTCGCTTTATCGCAACTTCCGAGAAGCCGTTGGCCTTCATGCCAGCTTCAAATGGAACATATTCTTTATCGAGAATCTCTTTATTCTTCTTACCCATCGCCTTACGCAAAAGATCTGCGCGACCGAGAGTAAAGCCAGCAACTTTCTGGGCGATCGCCATTACCTGCTCTTGATAGACAATCAAGCCATATGTATCGCCCAAAATATCCTGGAGTGCATCAGAGAGCTCTGGATGAATTGGTTCAACTTTCTTGCGACCGTTCTTGCGATCGGCATAATCATTATGAGAGTTTTCGCCCATCGGTCCTGGACGATAGAGCGCAATTACCGCAGAGATATCTTCAAATGAATCTGGTGACATTGCGCGAAGAAGCGAACGCATTCCGCCACCATCGAGCTGGAAGACGCCCAATGTGTCACCACGAGAGAGAAGTTCGAAGGTCTTCTGATCTGCCAGCGGAAGATCTTCAAGCACCAGGTCGATATTCTGATTCTCTTTGATATTGAGCAGGGTGTCATCGAGAACAGAGAGATTTCGAAGACCGAGGAAGTCCATCTTGAGAAGCCCTGTTGCTTCACATGCACCCATATCAAATTGGGTAATGATGGAACCATCAGATTCGCGGCGGTGAATTGGAATAACATCGAGGAGAGGATCGCGCGAAAGGATTACCCCCGCTGCGTGAACTCCCCACTGGCGCTTAAGCCCTTCAAGGCCTCGAGCAAGATCGACGACTCGCTTTGAATCAACATCGCTCTCATAAAGCGTGCGGAATTCGCCAGCCTCGCCGTAACGTGAATCTTTAGCATCAAAGACTCCCCCGAGGGTAATGTCCTTGCCCATCACAGATGGTGGTAGTGCCTTAGTGAGTTTCTCGCCGATCGCATATGGATAACCGAGAACTCGAGTTGAATCTTTGAGCGCCTGCTTAGATTTAATCGTTCCGTAAGTAATGATCTGTGCAACACGATCTTCACCGTATTTCTCGGTTGCATAGCGAATCATCTCGGAGCGTCGACGTTCATCGAAATCGAGATCGATATCAGGCATAGAGATACGCTCTGGATTAAGGAATCGCTCGAAGAGCAATCCATGTTCGATTGGATCAAGCCCGGTAATTCCAAGTGCGTATGCAACAAGCGAACCAGCAGCAGATCCACGACCTGGACCTACACGAATTCCAACCTTTCGCGCATGGTTACATAAGTCAGCAACGACGAGGAAGTAACCAGGGAAGCCCATCTTGATCATGACATCGAGTTCGTAATTGAGACGTTCGCTATGTGCAGGAGTTAACTTCTCTCCCAACTTCTCGCTCAATCCACGAATTGATTCCGAACGCAACCAAGAATCTTCACTCTCGCCTGCGGGAACATCAAAGCGAGGCATCAGATTCTCGCCCTCGCGGAGAGTGACATTGCAGCGTTCGGCAATGAGAAGGGTGTTATCGCATGCACCTTCTGCATCTTTAAATAGGTGGCGCATCTCTGCTGCGCTCTTGACGTAGAACTCATTGCTATCGAATTTAAATCGCTTTGGGTCGGCCAAGGTGGAGCCAGATTGCACACAGAGGAGCGCTTCATGAGCTGCAGCATCTTCTTTATGTGTGTAGTGAAGGTCATTGGTTGCAAGCAGTGGAAGTTTAAGATCCTTGCCGAGTTTCATAAGATCTGCTTGTACTCGAGTTTCGATATCGAGTTGGTGATCCATTAACTCGAGATAGAAATTCTGTGCACCGAAAATATCTCGGTAGTCACTTGCCGCACGAAGAGCTTCCTTATATTTACCCATTCGAAGTCGAGTTTGAATTTCTCCACCAGGGCAGCCGGTCGTTGCAATCAAACCATCTGCATACTTGCTCAAGAGCTCGCGATCCATACGCGGCTTGTAGTAATACCCTTCGAGTGAGGCAAGGGATGAAAGTTTGAAGAGATTGCCCAGGCCTTGATTATTCTCGGCCAAGATTGTCATGTGGGTATATGCGCCACCACCTGAAACATCATCCTCGCCACCATCGCCCCACTGGATTCGCTTCTTATCGTGACGAGATTCAGGAGCCACATAGGCTTCAATTCCGATGATTGGTTTAACGCCTGCTTTTGTTGCCTGCTTATAGAAATCAAATGCGCCGAAGACATTTCCATGATCTGTCATTGCGATTGCCGGCATCTGATGCCCGTGAAGCTGATTGATCTTCAGATGACATTATGGGAGCACCTTATCCCGTAGTCATCCCTTTATGGGAGAACCGCCTCCGATAGCAACGCCAGAGAACCCTGAAGGTCAGGTGGATATGGAGCGCTCAATACGAGTGGTTCGCCACTGACGGGGTGGTTGAAGCGAAGCTCTAGAGCGTGCAGCCATGGTCGGCGCATCGCCAGTGACTTACCTAGAACTGGATCTGCTCCATATGTTGTATCTCCCACGAGTGGGTGACCGAGGGCTGAGAAGTGAACGCGAATCTGATGGGTCCGTCCGGTTTCGAGTTCAACCTCAACGATTGAGACGGAGCGGTAGTACTCGATTACCTTGTAATGGGTAATGCTCTCTTTTCCATCTGCGACAACAGCAAATCGATGATCTTGTGTTGGATGGCGATCGATGGGTGCATCGATTGTGCCCTCTGATGGATCCATATGTCCTTGAATCAATGCGTGATATGTCTTCTCAACATCATGGTCACGGAACATATCCTTTAACTTCAAATATGCGCGATCACTCTTTGCAACGATCATCAGGCCACTTGTTCCGGCATCTAGGCGATGAACGATTCCTGCTCGCTCTGCCGGACCACTTGTAGAGATCGAATAGCCTGATGCAAGGAGCGCTCCAATTACCGTCGGACCAGTCCAACCTGGAGCAGGGTGAGCTGCACATCCGACTGGTTTATCGACCACGACAATCTCATCATCGTTATAGACAATGGTGAGACCTTCAAGTGGTGTCAATGGAATTGGATCTGAGCTGACTTCCTCTGGCATCAAGACATCAATAATCTGGCCCGCAGTAACGCGCTCTGATTTCGTGAGCGCCTTATTAGCGCTGCGGATATCGCCATCATCGAGTAACTTCACAATTGATGTTCTGGAAAGTCCTAGGACTCGAGTAAGTGCGCTATCGATACGCTCGCCAGCGACGGACTCCGGCACGGTAAGCGTGCGGTGTTCTCTACTCATCTATTTCCAGACTCTTTATCTATCGTGGCAGTGGGTGAAATATTCTTGATTGTGAGAAGGATAGCGATACCTGCCGCGATAAATATCGATGAATCTGCCACATTGAAAATAGGCCAGTTGGGTACCTCAATCCAATCAATTACATGGCCGTAGAGAAAACCAGGCTCACGGAAGATTCGATCTGTCAGATTTCCAAGGACTCCCCCAAGGACCAGGCCTGCGACATATGCCCACCCAGGTGATGTGATTCGAGAGGCATATCGAGCAATAAAGAGAACTACAGCGATTGAGATTGAGGTGAAGACAATAGTGAAGCCGGTCGCCATGCTAAATGCTGCTCCTGGGTTGCGCAGCAAAGTAAGTTGCAAGAACGAACCAAGAATTTTGCGTGATGCGCCAGATAGATTTTCAACGGCCCAATTCTTCGTCAAAAGATCAATCGCCCAGATTACAAAGGCGAGCGAGAAGAGGCGTTGAAGAAGTGAAATTCGGCGCACTTTAGCGCCGCTCTTCTTTCTGCTTGCAGATCATGCAGAGAGTTGCGCGTGG
>JBDLWK010000044.1:0-7003 GCA_039804335.1 Actinomycetota bacterium | reverse complement strand
ATCAGCGATGAAAATGGGCGATATATAGAATGTGGTTACTCGGCGAAGAAAAGTTCACTATTCGTTGATCGATATCACGCATGGTTTGGTCAATATCAAAACAATTATCAAGAGAGCAAAGTAGATAGCAACAACTTCACTCTTATTGCAATCGTTGATAGAGGTGCAATTGAGCTATCAACAGAATCTGGTAAATCCCTCATCACCTCACTTCACTTATTAGATGGTGAGAGCTATTCGATTGAGGTCTTAACCGGAGAGATATCTCAAATTAAACGCCGTAGATTATTTACAACTCATTCTCTTTAATGCGAAGATAACAGCTATATCAAAGGGGTTTACGATGACATTTCCAGATAATTTTGTATGGGGCGTAGCTACAGCTGCCTTTCAAGTTGAAGGCGCTTCAAAGGAAGATGGCCGTGGACCTTCCATCTGGGATACCTTCTGTAATACACCTGGCAAGGTAGCAAATGGTGATACCGGTGAAGTTGCCTGCGATCACTACCACCGCTATCTCGACGATATTAAAATCATGCAAGAGATCGGTGTGAAGTCATACCGCCTTTCGATTGCATGGCCTCGACTCTTCCCACAGGGAGACACCGTTCGCGAAGAGCGCGGATTTGAGTTTTATGACAAGTTAATCAATGCCTTGATTGCTGCAGATATCGAACCGCTAGTGACTTTGTATCACTGGGATCTCCCACAACCACTGGAAGATAAGGGTGGTTGGGCCGACCGTCAGATTCTTGATGCATTTGAATTCTATGCAACTGAAGTTGCAAAGCACTTTGGTGATCGCGTCAAGCGATTCTCACCAATCAATGAACCATGGGTTGTCTCATGGCTCGGATACGGAATCGGTGTGCATGCACCGGGACGGACATCACGTAAAGATGCATTCGCTGCAGCCCACCACACTGTGATGGTTCATGCAATTGCATCACGTGCAATCAAGAAGGTTCGCCCTGATGCACTTGTGGGACCAGTACTCAACCAAGCCAACTTCCCAATGGATGATCCAACAAATCCAATTCTGATTCACGCAAACGATGTAATGGATGCACAACAAAATCGTTGGTGGATGGATGCAATGTATAAAGGTAAGTATCCAGAGATTTTGCTCCACCACTTTGCAGATGAGATCAACGCTGTAGTTCAACCAGGTGATCTCGAACTTGCATCTACAACACCGAATGATTTCATCGGTATCAATTACTACTTCGATAATCGAATGGGTCTTCCCGGCAACGATGGAGAAAAGTTCTACGACATGTCTAATGTCTTCGATCTCGATGTAGATATGACGATGCATGGCGATAAGACAGATATGGGTTGGGCGATTACACCGGAAGGTCTCACCAACCTCTTGGTCCGCTGGAAGCGCGAGCTCGGCGATCGCTGCCCAGATCTCTACATCACCGAAAATGGCTGCGCCTATGGCGATGGCCTCTCAGAAGATGGGGCGGTCCATGACGAGCGCCGTATCTCCTACCTTCAGAAGCACCTACGCGCTATGAAGGATGCAATCGATGCCGGTTCACCGGTCAAGGGTTACTACCAATGGTCACTCCTGGACAATTTCGAATGGGCGCTGGGGTATGAGAAGCGATTTGGCATCGTCCATGTCGACTTTGAGACACAGAAGCGCACCCTGAAGGACTCCGCCCTCTGGTATTCAGCCATTGTGAAGAGCAATGGATCCACGCTTTAAAACCTGCAAATTACTGAAAAAAATCGACAGGTAAGCGTTACCCAATCGTTAACACCCCCACGCTCAGCACCCCGCCCTGCTTTCTTGCAACTGGGTCGCAAGAGTTCAAGAATATGCACACGGAGACGGGCTTCCTGGCCAGTCTCGATTACCCAATTACAAAGGATAAAAATGACAAAGAGCCGTCGCATCGTTTTCGGTGCATTCGCTGTTTCTCTTGTTGCCTCTGTTGTGGCTGCAGTTTCACCAGCATCAGCTGCTGTGAACTGTGATCCATATTCAGGTTACAAGAGCATGAAGGGCAAGACAGTAACAATCTTCACATCAATCCTTGAGCCAGAGCTAACAACGCTCAACACAGCTATGAAGGATTTCCAGTCATGTACTGGTGTAAAGGTAAAGATCGAAGGATCTAACCAGTTCGAAGCACTTCTTCCAGTTCGCGTTAAGGGCGGAAACGCACCTGACCTCGCATGGATCCCACAGCCAGGTCTTCTCGTGAAGATGGTTGCAACAGGAAAGGTTGTTCCAGCTCCTAAGGCAGTTGTAGCAAACATCAAGAAGTACTGGTCTGCATCATGGGCTGATCTTGGAACTGTAAACAAGAAGATCTACGCAGCTCCATTCGGTTCAAACATGAAGTCACTCGTATGGTTCTCACCAAAGCAGTTCGCAAAGAACGGCTACACAGTTCCAAAGACATGGGCTGACATGGAAGCACTTGCTAACAAGATGGCTGCAAATGGCCAGACAGCATTCTGTGGTGGTCTCGGTTCAGGTGGCGCAACAGGTTGGCCAGCAACTGACTGGGTAGAGCAGATGGTTCTCCGCGATCACGGCTCAAAGGTCTACGCTGACTGGGTATCACACAAGGTTAAGTTCTCAGATCCAAAGATCCAGGCATCAATGAAGAAGGTCGCTGACTGGATGCAGAATCCAAAGTGGGTCGGAGATGTTAAGGGAATCGCAACAACTACATTCCAGGATGCAGGTAAGGGAATTCCTTCAGGTAAGTGCATGATGCTTCAGCAGGCTTCTTTCTACGGAAATATCCTTGCAGAAGAGGGTGCAACAATCTCTGAGAAGGGTGACGTATTCGCGTTCTACCTTCCAGCAACTAACTCAAAGGTTTCAGTACCTGTAGTTGGTGGCGGCGAATTCACAGCTGCATTCTCATCACGTCCAGAGGTACAGCAGGTTCAGGCTTACCTCTCATCAGCAACATTCGCTACATCACGCGTACAGCTTGATAACTGGGTATCTGCAAACAGTGGTGTTCCACTAGCTGCATACAAGAACCCAATCGACAAGCTTGCTGCTACCTACCTCTCAAACCCTAAGTCAACATTCGCATTTGACGCATCAGACTTGATGCCAGCTGCGGTTGGTGCAGGCGCTGAGTGGAAGGAATTCACAGCATGGTTCGGTGAAGGCAAGTCAATCGCTGATGTTACAAAGGCGATCGATGCAGCTTGGCCAGCATCATAATTATTAGTTAGACTAATAATTAATAAGTAATTAGTTCCGGGGAGTTCAATTACGAACTCCCCGGAACTAATATTTTAAATCCAAGATTTACAACGCAAAGAAGTAGAGGTTGATACCGTGGAAGATTTTCTCCCCACCACACTCGCTAAATTTGGAAGTGTGTTCTCTGCAATCGCAATCTTCTTTGTAGTTCTCGGAACAATCTTCTTTATCGCCGGTAAGTTCCACGGCAAGAAGTCTCGATATATTGCAGTCGCAGTCTTTGTATCTCCTGCAGTCATCCTTCTCTTAGCAGGACTTGTCATTCCAGCAATTCGCACCGTGATGTTTAGCTTCATGGATCCGGATTCACTTAAATTTATCGGTCTCGATAATTACACCTGGATGTTTAAAGATCCAAACGTTGCCATCATTATGCGCAATACGATTTTATGGCTCTTGGTTACACCAATCTTTACAACCGCCCTTGGTCTGCTGCTCGCAGTAATGCTCGATCGCATCAAGCGCGAATCAATTCCTAAATCTCTACTCTTTATGCCGATGGCTATCTCATTCGTCGGTGCTTCAATTATCTGGAAGTTCGTCTACGAATACCGCGATGAAGATATTCAAATTGGTCTCCTCAACGCGATCTGGACCTTCTTCGGTGGCGAACCAGTCAACTGGATGCTCAGCAAGCCAATCAATACATTCTTATTGATGATCATCCTCGTCTGGACTCAGATGGGCTTTGCCATGGTAATTCTCTCTGCAGCTATCAAGGCTGTTCCAGCCGATGTTGTTGAGGCCTCAGCCCTCGATGGCGCCTACGGATTCAAGTTATTCCGCATGATTACCTTCCCAATGGTGAAGACAACGGTGATTGTGGTTCTAGCGACCCAGGTCGTTGGCGCCCTCAAACTCTTCGATATCGTGAGAACGATGACCGGTGGAAACTTCGGTACCAACGTCCTTGCCAATGAGATGTATTCACAGGTTTTCGTCCAATTCGACCAAGGCAAGGGCTCTGCGCTGGCAGTAGTTCTCTTTATCTGTGTTACACCGATTTTGATCTATAACATCCGTTCAATCCGCAGAGAGCGAGCAAACTAATGAGCCTCAAAGTCTCTAAGCCAAGCTCTGGCCGCCAGATCTTCTCCTCGAAGATTGCGGCAATTACCGTATGGACGATCACAATCTTATGGACGATTCCTACCTTTGGCCTTCTTGTCACCTCATTCCGTACCGGTGATGAGATCTACGCAAGCGGTTGGTGGTCAGCCTTCTCAAACCCTAAGTTCACTTTGCAGAATTACAAGGAAGTCTTCCTCGGTGGAGCATCTGAATCCTTAAGCGATGGAATCTTGCCTTACTTTGTTAACTCAATTGTTATTACTCTGCCTGCAACAATCTTCCCAATCATCATCGCAACGATGGCGGCATATGGCCTTGCTTGGGTGAAGTTCAAAGGCTCAGATTTCATCTTCTTTACAATCTTTGCACTTCAAATCGTGCCACTTCAAATGTCACTCGTGCCATTGCTTCAGCTCTTTACAGGTGGCGCACATATTGGCTCAGTAACAATCTTCCCGGCCCTCGGTATCGCCGGTGACTTTGCCGGTATCTGGTTGCCACACACAATGTTTGCGATGCCACTTGCAATCTATCTATTGCATAACTTCATCGCATCCCTTCCACGTGAATTGATGGAAGCTGCGCATGTCGATGGCGCAAACCACTTCCTAATCTTCCGCAAGATCGTTATTCCGCTATCTGTTCCAGGTATTGCAGCTATCGCAATCTTCCAATTCTTATGGGTATGGAATGATCTCCTTGTTGCACTTACCTTTGCAGGTGGTACTGAAGAGGTAGCGCCAATCAATGCGAAATTAGCATCTCTGGTCGGCCAATATGGCTCATCATGGACAACGCTGACAGCGGGAGCCTTCATCACGATCTCGATCCCATTGGTTGTCTTCTTTAGCTTGCAGCGCTACTTCGTACGCGGACTTACAGCCGGCTCTGTTAAGTAGGTAATGGAGGGCTTCTTCACTGCCTCTCTTTCAAAGTTTGGCAGTGTTGCATCAGCTATCGCTATCTTCTTTATCGTTCTCGGCTCCATCTTCTATATCGCTGGTAAATTCAACGGTAAGAAGGCGCGCTATATAGCCATCACTATCTTTGTAGGCCCAGCCCTTGCTCTATTGGCAATCGGAGTTGTCATTCCCGGTATCCAAACAATTCTCTTCAGTTTCAGGGATGCAGAAGGCGTGAAATTCATTGGTTTTGATAACTACATCTGGATGTTTCAAGACCCCTACATCCTCATCACAATGCGCAATACCTTCCTCTGGCTCCTTGTAGCACCGCTCTTTACTACCGCTCTTGGTCTCCTACTTGCAGTTGCCTTAAATCAGATGCGCCGAGAAGCAATTCCAAAATCACTTCTCTTTGCTCCGATGGCAATCTCCTTTGTGGGCGCATCAGTGATTTGGAAGTTTCTCTACGAATATCGAAGTGGAGATACCCAGATTGGTCTATTGAATGCAATCTGGACCTTCTTTGGCGGTGAACCAGTTAATTGGATGTTAAGTAAGCCGCTCAACACATTTCTCTTGATGGTAATTCTCGTCTGGACTCAGATGGGATTTGCGATGGTGATTCTCTCGGCGGGGATCAAAGCAGTGCCATCAGATCTCACAGAAGCGGCAGCGCTCGATGGCGCATCTGGCTCAACTCTATTTCGCTACATCACATTCCCTATGGTCAAGACAACGATTGTCGTTGTGCTTGCAACGCAAGTAGTGGGCGCACTGAAACTCTTCGATATTGTCGAGACGATGACCGGTGGAAATTTCGGTACAAATGTTCTGGCGAACGAGATGTTCTCAAGGATCTTTGTTCAATATGACCAAGGTAAAGGTTCTGCAATAGCAGTGCTGCTCTTTATCTTTGTTACACCTATTTTGATATTTAATATCCGCTCTATCTTAAAAGAGCGCGCCAACAAATAAGGCTTGCTTTAATTTAAGTTTCGAACACTATCTCGTATTACTAAAGAGACTGGAACATTCATCTGTGCCGTATGGCTATCTGGCTTCTCGATCTTCGCCATAATCTGGGAAGCGGCGAGCTGACCTAAGAATTGAACAGGTTGTGCAACAGTTGTTAGGCCAAGAATCGCCGAGAATTCGTGATCATCGAAGCCAACGATTGAGAAATCTTCCGGAACTCGCAACCCCTTCTTACTAAGCGATTTATATACGCCAAATGCCATCTCATCGGATTCACAGAAGATTGCTGTCGGTAACTTCTTGCGGGTGAGAAATTCATCCATCGCGATTTCAGCGGTATTGCTATCGAAGTTAGCAACTAGTTCAAATGCAGGATTTACCTCAATGCCATTGCGCTTAAGGACATTACGAAATCCTTCGCGGCGCTTACTTGAGACATCGAAGTTAAAGTCGTGCTCGCGTTGGCCCATCATGATCGCAATCTCGCTATGGCCCTGGTCAATCAAGTATTGGGTGGCAATCTCAGCGCCCTTAATGTCATCGATAGAGACGGTTGAGCAACGGGTATTGGTAACACCTAACAAGGAAACAGGAATACCAAGTCCGAGAATCTGTTCAAACTCTCGATCAGTCGGTGGCAACGAGATAACGATGAGGCCATCGACCTTACCGACTAATTTCTTCTGTTGAAAGACGCGCTTACGAGCATCGACTTGGGCGAAGTTAAAGAGGAGGAGATCCATCCCAGCTTCGCGAAGCGCCTGCTCTGCACCGGCGATTGCTTGAGAGAAGTACCAACGGGATA
>JBDLWK010000043.1:0-7015 GCA_039804335.1 Actinomycetota bacterium | reverse complement strand
CGGGTAGATACTGATTTAGTGGCGCGCAATCTTGGCTTTTCCGAGCTCGGTCGAGTCGATGCCAACTTTGTTAAGGAGTTCTCTGGCTTTTCTATTGGCGGAGTCAGTCCTTTGGGATGGAGCAATAAGCCAGATATCACTCTGATTGATGAAGCGCTCAATGATTACCCGGTTGTGTGGGCAGCGGCCGGTCATCCTCACGGTGTCTTTCCAACTAATTACATTGAACTCATGAGCGCTACCGGTGCTACGCCGATGAAGGTTGGCGATTAATGTCTACCACTCTGGGAATGATTGCAATTGTTATCGATGATTACGATTCGGCAATTTCACACTTTATAGATGACCTTAATTTCACTTTAATTGAAGATACTCAATTAACCCCGGAGAAGCGTTGGGTTGTGATTGCACCAAGCCCACAGGGAGCTCAAATCCTGCTAGCGAAAGCATCAAACGCTGAGCAAGAGGCTGTCATCGGAAACTCAACTGGAGGGCGCGTCGCCTTCTTTCTCTATACCGATAACTTCAATCAAACTTATGAAAAATACTTGGCTAAGGGAGTCGAATTCACTGAAACTCCACGCCAAGAGTCATTCGGACAAGTTATCGTCTTTAAAGATAAGTACGGTAACAAGTGGGATCTGATTGAAAGCCAGACAAAGTAAATATGTCCACATCAATCTATATCTTCACCGTAAAGAAGAGCGCCATACCTTTTGCTTTTCTCCAGATGGCGATTGGACGCAGAATCGCTCGTCGAATCCCCGGTGTCTCCTTTGCAAAGCTCATGGGTACTGGTACCGGAAAGACCTTTACTCCTACTGATGCTGATTTAAAGCAGTGGGCAATTCTTTTCGTGGCAGATGATCTAGAGGTCGTTGATCAATCACGATTTATTCAACGCTGGAAGTCACGATCAAATTCTTTCGATAAGTATCTTCTTGAACCCATCTCTTCTCACGGCAAGTGGTCAAAGCGTGCACCATTTGAAATCTCTGGCAAAAAACATGGTGGTGGACCGGTAGTTGCCATCACTCGCGCGCGTCTGAAGTGGTCGCAATCCATTCGATTCTGGAGATCAATTCCTCCGGTCGTCCTTGATCTCCATCAATCCCCCGGGCTCATCTTCTCTATCGGTATCGGCGAAGCTCCTATTGGCCTTCAAGGCACCTTCTCGCTCTGGGAATCTGCTGGTGCTCTCCGTGATTTCGCATACAAGAACGCTCCTCATCGTGCGGTAATTGAGGATACAAAGCGCTTTGATTGGTATAGCGAAGAACTCTTTGCACGCTTCGACCTCCTCAATACGGCAGACTTCCCCCATGTCCATTAGGCATTACACCCCTCGCAGACGGCGCCACGGAATTTCCCAGCGTGCGCGAGTAACTCTTGGTGCCACGCTTGGTCTGCTCATCCTTCTACAGATGACTTATCCGCTCACCAGCGGCGAAGCACTTCGCGTCATCACAATCGCGACTGTCTTTGTTGGTGCCACATCAATGGTGCTCCATGCTTATCTCTCTTACGGTTTTCAATATGCATGGCGCTATCTCTTGATTGTCGCTCTCTTCGGTTACTTCATCGAGCTTCTCGGCGTTCATACCGGTTGGCCATTTGGCGTTTACGAATACAGTCCGACTTTAGGATTTGCAATCGCCGGTGTTCCACTTGTTGTTCCATTTGCTTGGGTGATGATGGTCCACCCTGCACTCGTTGCCGCACGTCGAGTAACGCCAAAGTGGACATTCATTTATGGTGGAGCACTTCTTGCTGGATGGGATCTCTTCCTCGATCCGCAGATGGTTGCAGCAGGTCGCTGGACATGGGTTGTTGATGGAGCTCATATTCCATTTGTGCCAGATGTTCCGCTTTCGAACTTCTTTGGTTGGCTACTTGCCGGATGTGCGATTGTTGCCTTCTGCAATCTTGTGTTGCCATTTGAGCGACGGAAGGAGAGCGCGAGCCTTCGCGCCGTCACTCTCTTGCTTACCTGGGTGCTCTTCTCTGGATTTGTTGGCAATCTCTTCTTCTTCGATCGCCCGGGCTTAGCCTTCTTAGGGGCAGCCTTCTTCGGAGCATTTGCAACGCCCTTTATCTATAAGAATTGGCTCGGCGAAGCTTAAACTCGATGATCTTCTCCATCTTTCTTCTCAACTCACTTCTACTTTCACTTGCACTCATTAACTTTGCGACCATTCGAAAGCCAGTCAGCGCGGAAGAGATATCTGAATCTGTTGTAATCCTCTTGCCCATGCGTAATGAGGCGCAAAATGCAGAGCGCGTTATTACAGAACTATCTCGACAAACTGGTTTATCTCACCTCACTCTTCTCGTCATTGATGACAACTCTGAAGATGGAACGCTTGATATTGCCCTCCGACATCAATCGGATCGAGTCGCTGTTATCCAGGCGCCCATTCCGCCAGTTGGATGGATAGGCAAGGTAAGTGCACTTCAAAGTGGCTTTGACTCCGAATATGCAAAGGGTGCGGATTTTGTAATCTCGGTCGATGCCGATGTTTCATTTACTTCGACAGCTATTGCTCAGGCCGTTGCAACGCTCAAGAGAAACTCACTTGACTTCATCTCTCCCTATCCGCGCCAGATTGCAATCACTTGGTCTGAGCGACTTATTCAGCCGCTCCTCCAATGGTCATGGATGAGCACCTTGATCCTTCGAGGTGCAGAGAAGTTTCCGATGAAGTCAACCGTTGTCTGCAATGGACAATTTCTTGCAATGAGAGGCGACTCATTGCGATCCATCGGTGGCTTCACCGCGGTTGCCACCCATGTTCTTGATGACATCGAACTCGGTCGCGCCTTTGTTGCTGGTGGTTATAAAGGCGCTGTAATCGATGGCTCATCTATCGCATCTACTCGTATGTATTCATCGCTTACTGAACTTCGTACCGGCTATGGCAAGTCACTCAATCGAGCCTTTGGCTCACTTCTCGGTTCTATTGTCGCCGCATTCTTTATGGTTGCTACCGGCCTGCTCCCGCTTCTCTACGCACTCGATGGAGATCTGCTTGCGATTGCGGCGCTCATTGCAATCATTGCAACGCGCTTGATCAGTGCAATCTCATCAGCCTCCCGTATACGTGATTCATTTCTCCACCCGGCATCAGTACTCCTCTTTATCTATCTGCTTTACTTCTCATGGAGTAACCGCGGAAAGACTCAATGGAAGGGGCGCACCGTATGACCGGACAGGTTGGCAAGGTGAAAGAGCCCAAAGAGATTATTGTTATTGGCGCAGGTATTGGTGGCATGTGTGCTGCCGCTCGATTAGCACGTGCCGGTCATAACGTTTCAATCTATGAGGCCTCAGACCGCGCAGGTGGTAAGTGCCGCACCGAGTGGATCGGTCGCTATGCCTTTGATACCGGTCCATCACTCTTAACAATCCCTGCTGTCTATCGTGATTTCTTTCAGCGCACCGGTCAACATATGGGCCAGGTACTTGAGCTCGAAGAGGTAAATCCCTCTTTTGACTATCGCTTCCATGACGGCAAATCAGTGGCATTTACCAATCTCTCACGGAAGAAAACTCTAGAAGCAATTACTCGCTCCTTCGGAGAAGAATCAGCAGCTCAGTGGGATGCAGTACTCAATCGCGCAGAGCGGATGTGGGATGTCTCCCGCGAGCCCTTCATCGAGTCAGAGCTAAAGAGCCCTCTCTCACTCTTGAAACGCCGCAATATCTTGCGCGATCTTCGCATCATCGCCCCACGTGCCACGCTTCGCGACTTCGGTTTAACTAATCCATATTTAGCAAAGATCATGGATCGTTACGCAACCTATAGTGGATCTGATCCTCGTAAAGCACCAGCAGTTCTCTCAACAATCGCATTTATTGAAGAGGCTTTCGGCGCCTGGCATATCAAGGGTGGCATTGGAACGCTCTCAGAACATATTGCGCAGCGTTGTGAAAAAGTTGGCGTGAAGATAAACCTGAATACAAAAGTTGCATCCATTAACCTCAAGGGTGGCAGGGCAACTGGCATCACCTTGAATAATGGCGAGAGTGTTGATGCAGATATCGTAATCTCCAACGCTGATGCTGGCTTTACCTATAACTCCCTTATCACCGCTGAGACCCGTAAAGTGAAGAAGATTCGAAAAGCTCAATCAAAGTTAGAGCCTTCATTGGCTGGCTTCTCCCTCCTTCTCGGACTTCGCCCAAGTGACTCCCCCAAGCTTTCGCATCACACGATTCTCTTTCCTGATGATTACGATGCAGAGTTCGAATCAATCTTCACATCAAAGACCCCGGTGGAGAAACCTACGATTTATATCTGTTCACCAAACGATCCAGCTATGGTCAAGAGTGAAGGCCACGAGGCGCTCTTTATTCTCGTCAACGCCCCTCGACATAGCGAAGATAAATCCGAAGGCTTTAATTGGGGCGATTCAAATTTTGCACAGATGTATGCCAACACCATTATTGATCAGATAGAGGCTGCTGGAATTCCTATCCGCGAACGCCTTGATCTCCTTGAGATTCGCACGCCTTTAGATCTGCAGAATTCAGTCAATGCGCCAGGCGGATCGATCTACGGAACATCAAGCAATGGCCCGCGTGCCGCATTCTTGCGAGCTAAGAACCGCTCACCGATTAAGAACTTATATCTTGTTGGAGGCTCAGCCCATCCTGGCGGTGGGCTACCACTCGTTGGCTTGAGCGCTGAAATTGTTGCTAACGCAATATTGGCTACTTCAAAATAGATCGAGCCATCCGCATCACAATCAACACACTGATTGCTGAGAGGGCTGTAAAACCGATCGCAAGCTCTGTCGCAACCTCATAACCAAACCAGAATGTCAGAGTTACTGCGATCACGAAGATTGCACGTACTGGGCGTTCTGTTGGTGTGACAACACCGATTTCGGTATAGCCAAGGGAAGCTAAACGAGCACGTGCATACTCTTGAGTTGCGCCAAGTACCCAGATTGCAATTGCCCAGCGGACGGGAACTCCGACAAATGAGGCCCCCATGAGCCAAAACGCTTCAGATAGTCGATCAGCAATAGAGTCATACAGTTCACCAAATTTGCTGGCGCGATCTCCGTAGATTGCAAGCGAGCCGTCGACACCGTCACAAATAAGCGAGAAGAGCACTAATGCAATTAGTTGGGATGTGTAAGAGGTGAAATAAATTAGCACTGATGCAAGTAATCCAATAGTTGTAACAATATTAGGAGTAATTCGAAAGAGATTAAGAACTCTCGCAATTGCAAAAGAGATTGTTAACCAACCCTTAATTACGCCCTGAATCTCTACTCCCCCGTGGAGTTCACTCCATCGTCTTCTAAACTCTGAGAGGTTCACTTGCTACTTCCTTTGATGCCTTCAAAGATCTCTCGGGTAGCTGTCGATGTATTCATCGTATAGAAATGAATTCCTGGTGCACCGGCATCAAGTAGTTTCTGAGAAAGTTCAGTCGCAATTTCAACACCTAATTTGCGAACATCATCCGGGCTCTCTTCAACTGCTATAAATGCTTGGGTGATGTGATTTGGAATAGGTACGCCACTGAGTTCTGACATGCGGTTGAGTTGCTTCACATTAGTTACGGGTAATACGCCGGGAATAATTGGGAGAGTTGAACCCTTTGCGGCAAGGCGCTCAACGAGTTGTTCCCACTTATTGGCTTCAAAGAAAAATTGGGTGGTAGCAAAAGATGCTCCACGTCGCTCTTTCTCGAGAAGGACTTCAACATCGCGATCTAAATCTCCCCCAGATGCTGGATGGCCATCTGGAAAAGCTGCGACTCCAATGGTGAAGCCGCCAATCTCTGCCGCCAATGTGACTAATTGATCTGCATGATCGAAGCCACCGGCTGCTGTCTCCCACGGGGCGCGTGGACCGCCAACTGGATCTCCACGAAGAGCGAGGATGTTATCGATGCCTGCCTCACGATACTTTCCGAGAATCTCAATGAGCTCATCGCGAGTAGAGCCAACGCAGGTCAGGTGGGCAACGGTCGGAATAGTTGTGTGTGCTGAGATCTCTGATGCGATGCGGATTGTGCGATCTCGGGTCGATCCACCTGCTCCATAGGTAACGGAGATGAAATCTGGGGCGATGGACTCAAGGCTCTCAATTGCTGACCAGAGACGTGCCTCCCCTTCAGCATCCTTAGGTGGGAAGAACTCAAAGGAGAAGGTCGGTACGCCACTTCTCCATCGGTTCGCCATGCGCATCTCCATGGAGTCAGGGTACCGTTGCCGCGTGGCAACCGAGGTCAAGCAAGCAATCGAGACTGTCCGCGCAGAGATCAGAAGCGAATTAGCCGACTATCTTGCCGGCCAGCGCACCTACCTGACCTCAATCGCCTCTGAACTCGTACCTGTCTGCGATGCCCTTGATGAATTCCTCCTCGATGGCGGAAAGCGATTGCGCCCACTCTTTGCATATTCAGGGCTAATCGCATCCGGTGCAGAACCTACTCGCGAGATCATTCGCGCAATCTCCAGCCTTGAACTTCTTCAGGCTTGTGCCCTTATTCATGATGATCTGATGGATCGCTCAGATACTCGACGTGGAAAGCCGGCAATCCACCGCCACTTTGAAAATCTCCACCAATCGAGTGCGATGAATGGACTTGCAACTCAATTTGGTGAGGCAGCAGCGGTACTCCTTGGAGACCTCGCACTCGTCTGGTCCGATCAGATGCTCAACACATCTGGCATTCCAACTCAATCTCTCCTTGCAGCTCACCTGATTCACGATGAGATGCGAGTAGAACTCATGGCAGGTCAATACCTCGATGTGCGGGAAGCAGGCGAGAAGACATATAGCGCTGAGCGTTCTCTTCGCATCGCTCGCTATAAATCAGGTAAATACACAATCGAGCGACCACTTCATATCGGTGCAGTAATTGGTGCACCTTCAAATCACAGCGCACTTCTGGATGCGCTATCGCGATATGGACTTCCACTTGGTGAAGCTTTCCAATTACGAGATGACATGCTTGGAATATTTGGCGATCCGGCAGTGACTGGAAAGCCG
>JBDLWK010000042.1:0-7078 GCA_039804335.1 Actinomycetota bacterium | reverse complement strand
AGATTGTTCGCGAACGTCTCGAGCGCGAAGCAAAGCTCAATTTGATTTCAACCGCGCCAAACGTGGTCTATCGCGTAACGATGGAAGATGGCAAAGAGATTATCGTTACCAACCCTTCAGAATTTCCTGAAGGCAAGGTCAATAACGTAAAAGAGCCAATTGTTAAATCAACAATTCTTGCGCCATCTGATTACATCGGCACCATCATGGAGCTCTGCCAAGAGCGCCGCGGTGTGATGCTCGGAATGGATTACATCTCAGAAGATCGCGTTGAGATTCGCTACACGCTTCCTTTGGCTGAGATCGTCTTTGACTTCTTTGATCAGTTGAAGTCACGCACCAAGGGTTATGCATCTCTTGACTATGAAGAGATGGGCGATGAAGAAGGCAATCTCGTTAAGGTCGATATCCTCTTGCAGGGTGAGGCAGTAGACGCATTTAGCGCGATTGTTCACCGCGATAAGGCTTACTCATATGGCGTGATGATGACCGGCAAGCTCCGCGAACTCATCCCGCGTCAGCAATTCGAAGTTCCTATTCAGGCAGCTATCGGCTCACGCATTATTGCTCGCGAATCAATTCGCGCTATCCGTAAGGATGTTCTTGCAAAGTGTTACGGTGGAGATATTTCTCGTAAGCGCAAACTTCTCGAAAAGCAAAAAGAAGGTAAGAAGCGCATGAAGATGGTGGGACGCGTTGAAGTTCCACAAGAAGCCTTCGTTGCAGCTCTCGCTACCGATGCTGATATCGAAAAGATTAAAGCAGCGCGCAAGCTTAGTGACTAGTCATATCTAAGTAATTTCCCCGCACCTCTAATTTCGAAAGCTACGCTTTTGGGATGCGAAAATTTATTACCTTGGCTCTCATCGCCGGAATCTCTTTCAGTGTCCACAATCCTGCGGCCATCGCTGCAGTGAAAGCTGGAGAGAAGTGTTCAAAAGTTGGCCAGACGGCTACCGCTCAGGGTAAGACTTTCACCTGTATAAAGTCGGGAAAGAAGTTTGTCTGGAATAAAGGGCAAGCCACCACGGTAAAGAAGCCATCTGCGCCATCAAATAATCAAAGCGCGCCAACAGCGCCAGCCAAAGTAGTTCAAACTTATACCGAACCAACAGTTACTTCAGAGAACATTGAAACTTGTAAAATTAAAGAAAGCAATCAAAATCGCAATAGTGGCTCTTTTGCTTTGCCTTCCGGATTCCCCGCAATTGACAACTTGGCGAAGAAAACAGGCACTGTAAAGTGGGCGGTTATTCCAATTGAATTTACTGATCTTAAAGGTCAAACTGACTTCCGAAGTCGAATTGATTCTCAGATGAAACTTGCCTCCGAGTGGTTTGAGACCGTGAGTGAGGGAAAGTTTAAGGTTGAATGGGTAGTCGCTGACAACTGGGTAAAAATCCCAAATCCAACGACCGGCTATCCCGTGGATCGATCTATGAATTTGGGTGACTCGCCTGCCGGAACGCAACTATTTAAAGATGCGATGAAAGCTGCAGATCAAGTCTTTGATTTCACTGATGTCCAAACAGTGAATTTTATTCTTCCCCTCGGTCAGCAATTCATACTTGAATCTTCTCAAGGATTTCCGTGGGATGCACCCATAAAAGAGTTGGTCTTAAACGAAGGCAAGATTTCCTCTTTCTCAATGGCGGGAGCTTTCTTCGATCGGGATAACCGTCAGTATTGGTCCTATTGGGTTCACGAGTTTGGCCATGCGATGGGGATCCCTCACATCGGCTCCTCGCGCGTGGCAAATGCATTCCTCAACCTTGACATCATGGGCAATCAAGATGGATATGCGAGAGAACTAAGTGGATGGAACCGCTTTGTTGCAGGCTGGCTACCGGATAACAAAGTTTATTGTCAGGATGCAGCAAAGTTGAGCAGCGCCGAGTTCTCATTAGTACCTTTGAGTGATAGCAACCTTGGAAATAAGCTAGCTGTCATTAAACTCTCCGAGAGCAGAGCGATTGTGATTGAGTCTCGTAGGGAAACAAAATTCTCCTGCAAGATGCCATCAAAGAAGGATGGGTTACTGGTTTACATATACGACGCAACTCGTAGTCATGGCGAGAATTACATGATTCCTGTAACGCCGGCTGGCCGAATGGATGAAAGCAGCAGTAATTGCCCAGTCGCTCCAAATCCAGATCCGTATCTATACCTCAATCAATCTATTTCCGTTGAGGGTGTACGGATTCAGCTGGTTGAGAGCCAAATTTACGATAAGGTGAAAATCACTCGCGAATAAGGCTCCTCTCTTGCTTTCATGTTTATCTAAATTTCTCATCTAGATATACTGGGAGATGTGCCTTTCTCGTATTACGTCCACATCCCTTATTGCGTACGTCGATGCGGTTACTGCGACTTCAATACCTACACACCATCAGAGCTTCAAGATGGTGCTACCCTTGAGATCGTCTCGGCCGATTACATCGATGCCGTACTCCGTGAATTAGATACAACTCCCACAGATGAAGTGAGCACCATTTTCTTCGGGGGAGGCACGCCATCGCTTATTCCACCTAAAGATCTTGGCAGAGTACTTACCGCTATCCGCGGACGCAATGGAATTACCGCAGATTGCGAGATCACGTTAGAGGCTAATCCTGATTCAGTCACGCAAGAGAAGCTCGATGGATACATCGCAGCAGGCTTTAACCGCATCTCATTCGGCATGCAATCAAATAAAGAGCATGTACTTAAAGTTCTCGATCGCACCCACAATCCCGAGAATGTGCGCAAAGCTGTTGATATGGCACGTGCCGCTGGGTTCCCATCAATTTCGGTCGACCTTATCTATGGCGCACCTGGTGAATCTTTAAGTGATTGGGCATCAACTATTAAAGAGGCGCTCTCACTCGATATCGATCACATCAGTGCCTATGCGCTTATCGTTGAAGATGGCACAAAACTTGCAGCCCAAATCAAACGTGGCGAGCTAACAATGCCTGATGATGATTTGATGGCAGATATGTATCTCTTGGTAGATCAGCAATGTCTACAGAAGGGGATGAAATGGTACGAACTCTCTAACTGGTCTAAGCCTGGCCATCAATCACGCCACAACATCACATATTGGAAGTCAAATAATTGGTGGGGCTTAGGACCTGGCGCTCACTCTCATATTGATCAGAAGCGATTCTGGAATGTGAAACACCCCAACGCATATAAGGAGCGCGTCTTCGCTGGCGAATCTCCGATCAAGGATTCTGAAGTATTAAACGATGAGCAGAAGAAATCCGAGTACATCATGCTCGCAATTCGTATGCCGGCTGGTGTGCGCAAGGCTGCGCTGACTATTGCGCAATATGAACGCACCATGGAGTACATCAAGAGCGGACATATCATCGACCTTCCCGATGCAATTGCGCTAACTCCTAAGGGGCGCCTAATTGCTGACAGAATCACGCAGGAGATGCTCGCTTAAGCGAGCAAAGGTAAACTTCCACCCATGACTAGCGACCGTAGACTCGAGATTCTTCGAGCCATCGTTGAAGAGTACGTCGCTACCCAAGAGCCGGTAGGTTCGAAGGCGATTGCAGAGAATCACTCTCTCGGAATCTCGCCGGCGACAATCCGTAATGAGATGGCAGTCCTGGAAGAAGAAGGTCTGATCGCTCAGCCTCACACCAGCGCAGGTCGCATCCCGACCGATCGCGGATATCGAATCTTCGTAGACAAGCTTGCAACAGTGAAGCCGCTCTCTAGCGCTGAACGTCGTGCAATCGAGACTTTCCTCGATGGATCTTATGATCTTGATGAGATGCTCAAGCGCAGTGCCAAGCTACTCTCTGATATTACAAAGCAGGTTGCTGTTGTGAAGTATCCAATCATTGGTGATTCACAAGGGCGAGAGAAGATGGCGATTTCAGGAACAGCCCACCTTGCCCGCTCAGGTGATGGCACTGATCTCTCCTCCATTCTCGAAGCACTTGAGGAGCAGGTCGTTCTGCTACGCCTACTCGATGATGCCAACCCAACAGTGAATGTCACAATCGGAAGCGAGCAGAAAGATGCTCATTTGCAGACAACTTCACTCGTCACAGTGGGATATGGATTTGAAAATAGCCAGGGTGGCGCACTCGGGGTGCTTGGTCCTACTCGTATGGATTACGCTGGCTCAATGTCTGCCGTCTCTGCCGTAGCTCGCTATATCGGACGATTTATCACAGAGAGCGCTCAATAATTATGTCTGACTTCTACCAACTCTTAGGCGTAGATCGCAACGCATCACAAGATGAGATCAAGAAGGCTTATCGAAAGATTGCTCGCGAACTTCACCCCGATGTCAATCCAGATCCTGAGGTTCAGAATAAATTTAAGGAAGTCACCGCTGCCTACGATCAATTAAGTGATCCGCAGAAGCGCCAGCAATATGACATGGGTGGTCGAGGCGGATTTAACGACTTTGGCGGTGGCTTTGGTGGCGGCGGTTTCAGCGACATCATGGATGCATTCTTCGGCGGCGGTGGAAATCGCGGACCTCGTCCACGTATGCGCCAAGGACAAGATGCCCTTATTCGCATTGAGGTAGATCTCCACGAAGCATGCTTCGGCACAGAGCGCGACATCACTATCGAGAGCGCAATCGTCTGCGAAGTCTGCGAAGGTCAAGGCACTGCAAATAACTCACACCCCGAGACCTGCAAAGTTTGTGGTGGTCGCGGTGAGATGCAATATGTTCAGAAGTCATTCCTAGGACAGGTAATGACATCGCGCCCATGTAGCAGCTGCTCTGGATATGGATCAGTGATCACCGATCCTTGCCGCGAATGCGCCGGCGATGGACGTGTGCGTGCAAAGCAGAACATCAATATTAAGGTTCCTGCAGGCGTTGAGACCGGTAACCGAATTCAGATGTCAGGTCGCGGCGAAGTAGGTGCAGGTGGTGGTCCAGCAGGAGATCTCTACGTTGAGATTGTTGAGAAGGATCATGATTTCCTCTTACGCGATGGCGAGAATCTTCATGTTGCAATCTCAGTTCCATTTGCAGCAGCGACCCTTGGCACCACGGTAAAGGTCGAATCTCTCGATGGCCCGATCGATGTTCAGATCAAGGCTGGTACTCAGAGCGGCACGACTGTCTCTGTAAAGGGCAAGGGAATGACTCGACTTCGCACTACCCATCGTGGCGACCTTATCGTCCATGTCGATATCGAGACTCCACATAAGCTCAATCGCGAGCAAGAGAAATTACTCAAAGAGTTTGCAAAGGCGCGCGGCGAGAAGGATGGCGATGTCACAATTAAGCGCCACCAAGATGGACTCTTCTCCAAATTTAGAGATGCCTTCCACCGCTGATGTTGACCTTATTCTTCGTTGAAGATCTACCCACAGCAGTAGGAAGCCGCTATGAATTCGATAGTGAAGATGCGCACCATTCAATCAAAGTACTTCGCATTGCAGCAGGTGAAATCTTTAACTTAAGCGATGGTAAAGGTGCTTGGTCAAAGGTCAGCGTTGAGAATGTAAATAAGAAGTCAATGACGGTGCGGGTCCTTGCATCTGGCTTTGAAGAGGCGCTACCGCAGCAATTTACAATTGTGCAAGCAATTCCTAAGGGAGATCGCATTAAAGAATCGATTGAGATGTCGACTGAAGGCGGTGTCGATCGCATTGTGATGTGGAAGGCAACGCGCAGCATTGGTCGCGCAGATGAGAAGATTGAAAAGCTACAACAAACTGCGCGAGAGGCATCAAAGCAATCTCGACGCTTTCGGATCCCTGAGGTCAGCGGCGTTGCCACAACTGAAGGCGTGGTTGATGTGATTGCCAAAGCAGATCTTGCACTTGTCTTCCATGAATCAGCGATTCAGACAATCTCAAAGACAGTGACGGCTGGAGCCACAAATATTGTGATTGTCATCGGCCCGGAGGGTGGGCTCACAGATGATGAACTCGAGACCTTCGCCGCCGCTGGCGCAAAGGTTGTTCTGATGGGAAGGCCGATTTTGCGCTCAGCCCATGCTGGATTGGCAGCCCTTGCTGCGGTCAACACGGCCCTTTCTGTGTGGTGAAAACCCCCATCACCCGCTAGATTTTCACTCATATGGAGCGCCTCTTGGTCACTATTCCACCCGCCATTCCGATGGTTGCTCTCCTTGGCGCGGGCGATGCCAATATCTTGGCAATCGAAGCCGCCTTTCCTTCAGTAAATGTCACCGTTCGTGGCAATGAAATCACTCTGCGCGGCCCACATATCGATTGCATGGCGCTCGAGAAGTTATTTGGTGAGATGCTCGTTGTGATTCGCTCTGGTCAATCACTCGATGTCAACGCCGTTCTTCGTAGCATCGCAATGATTGAGGCGACACCGGCAAAGAGTCCAGGTGAAGTTCTCTCACTTAATATCGTCAGCAACCGTGGCAAGACAATTCGACCAAAGACTGCCAACCAGAAGAGCTATGTCGATGCGATCGAAGAGAACACAATTACATTTGGAATCGGCCCTGCCGGTACTGGAAAGACCTATCTTGCAATGGCGAAGGCAGTTGCTGCACTTCAGGCAAAACAGGTAAATCGCATCATCTTGTCACGCCCTGCAGTAGAGGCGGGGGAGAAGCTCGGCTTCTTGCCAGGCACTCTCAATGAGAAGATCGATCCATATCTACGTCCGCTCTTCGATGCTCTGCACGACATGATCGATGCAGATTCAATTCCACGTTTGATCCAATCAGGAATCATCGAAGTTGCACCTCTTGCATTTATGCGCGGTCGCACACTCAACGATGCATTTATCATCCTCGACGAGGCGCAGAACACCACACCAGAGCAGATGAAGATGTTCCTTACCCGCCTTGGCTTTGGTTCAAAGATGGTAATCACCGGCGATATCACCCAGAACGATCTTCCGAACGGTCAGCGCAGCGGACTCGCAATTATTCGCTCGATCCTTGATGGCGTTGCCGATATTTCTTTTATGGATCTAACCGCTGAAGATGTTGTCCGCCACCGATTGATTGGCGATATCGTTAAGGCATATGACGCATACGATGCTACAAAACATGCGCCAGTCAGTATCACTAAGAAGTTATGACAATAGAAGTTACAAATCGCTCAGGTGTTGCTGCCC
>JBDLWK010000041.1:0-7139 GCA_039804335.1 Actinomycetota bacterium | reverse complement strand
ACTTCCATATCGCGCTCGACCTCAGTCGAGACCATATGTCCCTTATCGTCGAGAACTGGAACGGTCTCTTGGTAATGACCTGTGCCGTAGATGCGAATGACATCGCCTACTGGCTGATCAGGTTGCAAGAAATCACAGTATTCAGAGATTCCACCCTTATGAAAGAAGGTCTGAGTCGTCTTCTCTTTTGAACGGTTATCGTTTACTGTTAATGAGAGACCAGGAACTAAGAAAGATGTTTGACGTGCACGTGCATAGATATCTTCAATATCAAGGGATGCATCCTTAAGGAAGATCTGCTTATCTGACCACCACTTCACACGTGTGCCGGTGACCTTTGATGAAATCTTGCCAATGACACGAAGACCTGATTGCTCTGTAAATTCTGCCTTTGGTCCATCGCCATCGAAGATGCCCGGTGTTCCGCGCTTAAATGACATCCAATAAATCTTGCCATTGCGATCGACCTCAACATCGAGGCGTTCAGCTAATGCGTTCACAACAGATGCGCCCACGCCGTGGAGACCACCAGAGGCTGCATAGGAACCGCCACCGAACTTTCCACCTGCATGCAACTTGGTAAGAACAACCTCAACACCGGTCAGGCCAGTCTTTGGCTCCTTATCAACCGGAATACCGCGACCATCATCATGGACCTCAACAGAACCATCTGCTTCGAGGTTGATCTCAATCTTCTTACAGTGGCCAGCGAGGGATTCGTCGACAGCATTATCGATGATCTCCCAGAGACAGTGCATGAGGCCGCGAGAGTCGGTAGAGCCGATGTACATACCCGGACGCTTACGAACGGCGTCGAGGCCCTCAAGGACCGCTAGATCCTTTGCGGTATAGCTATCTTTGGCATCAGCTGGAGCGTCAAAATTCAACTCATCATTGGCAGTCACGGTGGCAAAGATTAGCCCGCGAATCATTCGCAATCACTTAAGCGCGCCGAGAGCCATCTCACATAGTGACAGATGACCATAAATAGATGAGATTTAAAGGAATTTAAGCGGGCGGGGAATAAAAGAATCTGGCATGCTGTTCCAATGTCAGAGGGAATAACTACCCTCTGATTCTCTTATATAAGAGAGTTAACGAGAGATCGACCGAACGGAGAGCGCGATGACCGAGCAAGTACTACTCGAATCCACACCCCTCAATGCCCTCGACCGCTGCGATCGTTGCGGCGCCCAGGCATATGTCCGTGCCGTACTGGCCACGGGTGGCGAACTCATGTTCTGCGCGCACCATGGCAAGGAGTATGCCGAGAAGTTGGCTGCGATCGCTGTGAAGATTCAAGATGAATCAGAGCGTCTGGTTGAGACTAAGTAATAAATACGAATTAAATAAGAAGGGCACCTGCAATCTGCAGGTGCCCTTCTTATTTGTTAATTAATTCTCTTTATTTTTCTCCTTATGCGAACCATCGCAGAAAGGCTTCTCCTTTGAGAGGCCACATCCGCAGAACTTAGGATTTTCGACGGTGCTGGTGACATTGCCATCAGCATCTACGAAATCCACAGTCCCAGTAATACGGATAGATCCGCTCTTAGGATTAACAAAAGCTTTGACCTGATTAACGTTTACATCGTCACTCATGGTTATGGCTTAATCGAGGTAATCGCGAAGTGCCTGCGAACGTGATGGGTGACGGAGTTTCGACATTGTCTTCGACTCAATCTGACGAATACGTTCACGAGTCACACCGTGAACCTTTCCGATCTCATCAAGTGTCTTTGGCTGTCCATCTGTAAGTCCGTAGCGAGCCTTGATGACATCAGCTTCACGGTTGGTAAGCCCACCGAGAACCTGCATCAACTGCTCCTGCAAGATCGTAAATGTCACTGACTCTTCTGGCTTGATCGCCTCAGAATCCTCAATGAGATCTCCGAACTCTGAATCTCCTTCTTCACCAAGTGGTGTGTGGAGCGAGATTGGCTCGCGGCCGTACTTCTGAACTTCGACGACCTTCTCAGGTGTCATATCGAGCTCTTTAGCGAGCTCTTCTGGGGTCGGTTCGCGACCGAGATCCTGAAGCATCTGACGCTGTACACGAGCGAGCTTGTTGATGACTTCAACCATGTGAACCGGAATACGAATCGTACGAGCCTGATCAGCCATCGCACGTGTAATCGCCTGACGGATCCACCATGTTGCATATGTCGAGAACTTGTAACCCTTTGTGTAGTCGAACTTCTCAACTGCACGGATAAGACCGAGGTTACCTTCCTGGATTAAGTCCAAGAACAACATTCCGCGACCGGTGTAACGCTTTGCAAGAGATACAACGAGACGAAGGTTTGCCTCTAGCAAATGATTCTTTGCGCGCTTTCCATCTTCGACAATCCACTCGAGCTCACGCTTGAGCTTCTTATCGAGCTTCTTATCTTCCTTGAGTTTCTCCTCTGCAAAGAGACCAGCCTCAACACGGGTAGCGAGTTCAACTTCGAGCTCTGCATTAAGCAGTGCTACGCGGCCGATCTGCTTGAGGTAATCCTTAACCGGGTCAGCAGTCGCACCAGCTGTGAGAACAGTCTGCTCAGGTGGGAGGCGCTTGATCTCAGTCTGTACGAAACGAGCCTGCTCATTGAAGAAGTAGCCGAGATCTTCGAGATTCTTGAGATATCCCTGATTGATTGACTCAGTGATGATCTTTGCAGACTTATCAGTGAAGGTGTTCATAGCGAACATCTGCTGGATCTGCTTGAAGGTTAACGCCTTTGCTTCAGCCTGATCGATGTTGTGCTTTGCAGCAATCTCACGACCTTGGCTCTTGAAGTTAATTGCCTCAATGATCATGTGAATGTTCTTGAGGTCCTTCTTATGCTTCTCGCGCTCGTTCTTATCTTCCTCATCATCATCTGATTCAGAGTCAAGGAGTAAGAATGAACCTTCTTCAAACTTGCTCTTCTCTTCTGTAACATCGACGACGCGAGTCTTTGATCCATCTGCCTCGGCATCAATGATCTCTGCCGCCTCTGCGATGAGAGCATCTACATCTTCAATCTCAACTTCTTCGACAACAATCTCATTGCCATCTTCATCGAGAACAATTGCCTTCTCGCCCTTTGCTGCAGGAGCTTCAACTTCCTTTACAGGTTCTGGTGCTGGTGCAACAAGTGCGAGCTGTGCCTTTGAGAGAATTCGGTTAGGGCCACCGAGACCTGATTTGCGAGCCTTCTCAGTATCAACTGGAATCGAGAGAGCGAGCGCACGTGCCTCAAGGACGAGAGGCTGGAACTCCTTCTTTACGATCTTGTTGATATTTGTAATGCCTGCACCTTCGAGAGTTGCGAGGATTTCCTTCTGACGTTCAACGGCCTGCTTTAAATCAACGAGTTGCTGAACCTCTTTAGCGCTGAGATCTTTCTTAAGCTCGACCTTAACCGGCTTGGCTGCAACCTTCTTTACGGGTGCTGCCTTCTTTACCGGTGCCGCTTTCTTAACAACCGCCTTCTTCGCTGCAACCTTCTTAACCGGTGCTGCCTTCTTTACTGGCGCAGCTTTCTTGGCTACCGCTTTCTTAGCCGGTGCAGCCTTCTTCGCTGGAGTTGCCTTCTTAGCAGCAGTCTTCTTCGCTGTTGCCTTGTTTTTGAGCGCACTAAATACAGCCACAATTGTCCTTTGGTTTTTTCGAACTAATCTCGAGACTTTCTATCTCGAACTGTTCGAAGTGATAGGCATATTATACCCAGAGGAAAATGGCTTTTCAGCGTGAATTCTGGGCAATAGCCAGGGCGTGGCGGACGGCAGCGCCTACAGATTCGGCCTCTACCAAGAATCCATCATGGCCAAAGTCTGAATTGATGGAAATGAGAGGCTCTGCAGTCGGAACGAGCTCAGATATCTCAACCTGAAGTCGAGGTGGGAAGAGGCGATCGGTATCGATTGAGACGACCACAACAGGAACTGAGATTGATTGCAGCGCCTCGACGACTCCCCCTCGGTCTCGGCCAACATCATGAGAGTTCATGGCATCGGTAAGCGCGATATAGGTATTGGCATCAAATCGCTTAGCAAGCTTGGTCGCCTGATGATCAAGGTATGACTCAACTGCATATCGGCCAGTTTCATCGCCTTGAAGTTGGCGACCAAAGCGAACATCCATCTCAGATTCTGTGCGATAGGTCAGGTGGGCGATCCGTCGCGCGATTCCCATTCCCTCAACTGGCCCACGCTCTTGCTCGTAATAATCGCCCTTGTTGAAGTGAGGGTCGCTCTTTATCGCGCGGATTTGAATCGACGCTGTTCCAATCTGATCGCCGGTGGCGACAGCCGATGAACCAATAGTGCAGATTGCACCGACGCGATGAGGCAGTTGAATCGCCCATTCGAGTGCCCGCATTCCTCCAAGAGATGGACCGACAGAAATTAAATATCTCTCGATTCCTAATGCATCGCTAAATGCAACCTCGGCGTTGACCATGTCGCGGATACTGATGATGGGAAAGCGTGATCCATAGCGCTTACCGTCTGGCGCAATGCTCGATGGTCCAGTTGAACCCTGGCATCCACCGATAACGTTGGGGCAGACGATGAAATATTTATCGGTATCAAATGGAAGTCCTGGGCCGACCATCTGTGGCCACCAACCGGGAACATCAGACCATCCAGTCATTGCATGGTTGATGAGAATTGCATTGTCTTTAGCTTCGTTGAGCACACCCCACGATTGATATGCGATGGTGATATCAGGAAGGACTTCCCCATTTTCTAAGAGGAGATAACCAATTTTGATAAATTTACGTTCACCTGGATCATCGCCTTCAAGCCATGCCCCAGTGATATCTGGGCCGATACTTCTGTTCATCAAAAAACTTCCTTCACGCACTTGCCGGTGTAGTTACACCGACCTGGTCGTCACCCGGAGCACCCCACCGCGGTGGAGGGTTGCCGCTCGACTAGCCGGGGCTTGATGTCGAAACTCATGACCTGGCCAAATTCTAACCCATCACAACCGGTCTCTTCTATCCCAATCAACCTTCGAAGATCGCCGCAATGACTTTGGGGTGAAGCTCGTTGCGCATCTGAGCAAATGATTCTGGTGGCCATCCGGCATTGAAGACTCGACGAAGTAAGGCGGCGAGAGGATATTTCTCATCATCTGAAAATGCTCGATCGAGCGCTTTCTGCGCCAGAGCCCCATCTCCGCCTTCATAAGCCATCGCCGCAACGATGCAGGCGATTGGCGCGACAAACCCACGTGGCGCAAGGCGCAATAACTCACGCCACATAGTGAAGTAGAGGTCATATGTATCTTCGCAATGCACGCCGAGGGCATAGTCGCGGACCTGCACATCGCTCATTCGCCCGATCATCCGAGCAACCAAAGTTTGATCGGTAGGACCACGACCCATTCGATATTCATCAACAAGTAGATCCATCGTCTCTATTCCATCGCGACGTAGCTCTGACAACTGCTCGCTATCTTCTGCAATATGTAAACGATTGACTTCATCGCTCCAAGGGAGATTGAAAGATGAGGGATCGGCGGCCAAAGTCTCTGTTAACTCTGAGATATTTGCATACGGCATCGGAATGCCGGCAACTACATGTTCGGCGGCAATTGTGGACTCTTCTATCGCAGGTATCGATTTTCCTAAAATTGGGCAGCACTCTAAATCTCGACAGATTATTGAGCGATAGCGCCCGGATCGAACAACAATTGACTCTTGTATCTCTACGCCATTTCTTATTAGCCCTGCACCGAGAGAGATCAAAAGTGAATCTCCATCCTCTCGGTCATCGGGCATGTAAGCGACGAGTAAGGCAGCATCTGCCTCGTCTCGCAAGAAATGATGTGCCAGTAAATCGATGGCATCGCTATCGAGCTGAATTGGTAGATCAATACGCATCGCCAAGCCAATGGAATCGCTCTTAATAGAGATGAGAACTATCGAATTGGTGGGATGAAAGCCAATGAGAAATGGAATAGCGGTGATGAGATCGTGGGCAGATGTAAGCGTTGGCATTTCTCCTCAATTCATAAAGCGGATAGGGGCGGCTACGACAGTGATAGGAAGGACGGAGACAGTGGTGATCTCACCGGGAATCCGTGTTGAGATTCCATCAACTGTGAACTCTCCATCCCAGCGAGTAATGAGTTCGATTAAGTAATGGCCTGGCCTTGAATAGGTATGGCGAATTTCGCCCTCAGGAAATGGCGCCCCTACCTTGCGAGTCACGAAAATGACCCCATCGCCGTAATGCCAGATAAATGTGGGGCGAAGGCGCACCTCAACGAGTTCGCCGACGATCTCGACCTTCTTTGTGACGATCGTCGGAATATCCGACCAGAAGTAGACCGGAGTCTTTATTAGTGGTGAGATCGAGGGCTGGTATGAAATTCCGGCAGTCGGAATGGATTCCACCAAAGTATCTTGGAGAGATGTTGCGGCAGTTGCCGATGATTTCACTATCGGTTTCTTACTTACCTTCTTTGGGATCTTCTTCACCGTTGGCTTCTTCGTGCTCTTAACAGCGGGAACCGGCACCACAACTTTCTTAGTCACCTTTGGCTTTGGGGTCGCCTTCGGTGGCGCCGGAATCGTCACCTTTGTAGAAGATGGACCTTTTCCCTTCCGCCCTTCGATCACGATGTGACCATCCTTGGTATAGACCTCAATACATGCCTTCTCAACACAATCTTCAGCGAAGGCAGGTGGTGCAAGAAGGGCGCTGAGGAGGAATGCGGTAATCAATGTGCGTTTCATTTGCGGAGGTTAAGTTTTAACTCTGCGACAGAACCGGTAGGAAAAGACATCTGTGGACAAATGTGGAACTCTTTATTCAATGGCATAGGCCATATGGAGTGAGGAGAATTTATGGCTGCGCGCGATGGCGATGGGTGGATTGAATGCACCTGTGGCTCAAAGCATTGGGGCAAACATGGCGCAGCCGGCATTCTCCTTATTCGCAACGGCGAGATTCTGCTCCAGCACCGCGCACCTTGGGTCCATAACGGCGATACCTGGGGAATTCCGGGCGGCGCTCGTGATTCGCATGAGTCAATTGTTGAAGCCGCAATTAGAGAAGCAGTAGAAGAGACAGGAATTAATCCAGAAGATCTCACACCGCTGACAACCTTTACCGATGATCACGGTATCTGGAGTTATTCCACAGTCATTGCTGTAGCT
>JBDLWK010000040.1:0-7202 GCA_039804335.1 Actinomycetota bacterium | reverse complement strand
CTACTGCACAACAACACAAGACCATGGACTTGCTGCAGCGCTCGATAACACATTGATTGAGAAGGCTGCGCCTGCTCTAACAAAGGGGGAGAAGGTCACCATCGATCTTCCAGTCCGTAACGTCAATCGCACGGTAGGAACAATGCTTGGCGCCGAGATCACTCGAAAGTACGGCGCCGAAGGTCTTCCAACCGGAACAGTCGATATCACTCTTCGTGGTTCTGCCGGCCAATCACTTGGCGCATTTACACCGCGCGGAATGGTGATCCGTTTATTCGGTGATTCAAATGACTATGTTGGGAAGGGAATCTCCGGTGGCCGGGTTGTGCTCCGTCCAGATGAGAAGGCAACTTTCCCTTCAGAGGAGAATGTCATCGCTGGAAACGTTATTGGATATGGCGCAACCTCAGGTGAGATCTTCATTCGCGGTTTAGTGGGCGAGCGTTTCTGTGTCCGCAACTCTGGTGCAACAGCGGTTGTCGAAGGAGTGGGAGACCACGCCCTCGAATATATGACAGGCGGCACCGTCGTCATTCTCGGTCGCACTGGTCGTAATATCGCAGCAGGCATGTCTGGCGGTCGCGCCTTTGTGCTCGATCTCAACGCTGCCCTCGTTAACTCAGATATGGTCGATGTTCTAGCGATTCCGGTCGACGAGCGCGAGCGTCTTCACTCTGCAGTGTCAGAGTTCGCAAAGGAGACCGGTTCTGAAGTTGCGCAAGCGCTCCTTGCAGATTGGGATACATCACTCTCTCGCTTCTCATTGATCATGCCGCGCGACTATGCACGTGTCATGGCCTCAATGAAGCGAGCTATCAATGAGGGATTACCAGAAGATCACTATGTAATGGAGGTTGCGGCAAATGGCTGATCCAAAGGGCTTTATGACAACCCCACGCGAGACTCCGAAGCGACGTCCCGTTGATGTACGAATCCAAGATTGGCGCGAAGTCTACGAACCACAGAGCTTCGAACATCTTCAGAAGCAGGCTGGACGTTGCATGGATTGCGGCATTCCTTTCTGTCACAACGGATGCCCACTCGGCAACTTGATTCCAGAGTGGAACGATTTGATGTATCGCGGCTATAAGTCAGATGCGATTGATCGCCTCCACGCAACCAACAACTTCCCAGAGTTCACAGGTCGCCTCTGTCCTGCGCCATGTGAAACAGCATGCGTTGTCGGTATCAATCGTGACGCAGTCACCATCAAGCAGGTAGAGCTTCGAACAATCGAAGAAGCTTTTGGCTTCGGCGCTGTGAAGCCGATGATTCCAGATCGTCTTACCGGAAAGACTGTTGCGGTAATTGGTTCTGGGCCTGCAGGTCTAGCAGCTGCCCAACAACTTACTCGTGCCGGCCATACCGTTGCAGTATTCGAACGCGCCGACAAGATTGGCGGCCTCCTTCGTTACGGTATCCCTGAATTTAAAATGGAGAAGAATATTCTCGATCGCCGCCTTGCTCAGATGGAGCAAGAGGGCACACGTTTCCGTCCAGGAGTTGCAGCAGGAAGCGATATCACTGGTCAGGCACTTCGTACTCGTTATGACGCCGTCCTCGTTGCAATTGGTGCAACACAATGGCGCGATCTCAATGTGAAGGGACGCGAGCTTAAAGGTGTCTATCAAGCGATGGAGTTCTTGCCATGGGGCAATAAGCAGGCGCTCGGCGAGGTCGAGGTTCCACCTATCAACGTAGCTGGTAAGCATGTCGTCATTCTTGGTGGCGGAGATACTGGTGCAGATTGCCTCGGTACTTCGATTCGTCAGGGAGCTGCAAGCGTTACCCAACTTGAGATCATGCCGCAACCGACTGATGAGCGTCCAGCAAATCAGCCATGGCCCACCTACCCGATGATCTTCCGCGTCTCTAGCGCACATGAAGAGCTAGATAATCGCATCTTCGGCGTGAGTACAGAAGAGTTCCTCGGTGATGACAATGGCAATCTCCGTGCACTGAAGATTGTTGAGACAAAGTTTGTCAATGGAAAGTTTGAATCTGTTCCAGGAACAGAGCGCGAACTTCAGGCAGATTTTGCCTTCCTTGCGATGGGCTTTACCGGTGCAGAGAAGTCAGCCCTCCTTGATCAACTTGAAATCGAACTCGATGATCGCGGAAATGTCGCTCGCAATGGTGAGTTCCAAACAAATCAGGAAGATGTCTTCGTTGCCGGCGATGCTGGCCGCGGTCAATCACTAATTGTCTGGGCTATCGCGGAAGGACGTTCTGCAGCAGCTGCAGTCGATCGTTATTTAATGGGGGAGACGCAACTGCCTTCTCCTATCGAACCTTCGACACGACAGATGTTGGTCTAAAGCCAGATAAATCACAGTTGAAAACTGGCCAGTACTGGCCGGTCTCGTTTTCTAGAAGATAAGGTACGAACATGCGCCGCGCGAAAATAGTATGCACAATGGGTCCAGCTGTTGAATCTCCAGAGAAGGTACGCGAGCTCATCGCTGCTGGAATGAATATGGCCCGCCTCAACCTCTCACATGGTTCTTACGAAGAGCACCAGGGGCGCCTCGACCGCGTCCGTGAAGCTGCTAAAGAATCTGGAAAGGCAGTTGCCATCTTGGTTGACCTCCAGGGTCCAAAGATTCGCCTCGCTCGTTTTGAGAATGGTCCACATGAGCTAGCTCGTGGAGATATCTTCACAATTACAACTGATGATGTTCCGGGCACAAAGGAGCGCGTCGGTACGACCTATAAGGGTCTTCCAGGCGATTGCAAGGCCGGCGATTTCATCATGATCGATGATGGCAAGGTCACCGTTGAGGTAATTGAGGTCAAGGGCAACGATGTCATCACCAAGTGCATCTTCCCGGGCGCAGTCAGCAATAACAAGGGAATCAACCTTCCAGGTGTTGCAGTCTCCGTTCCAGCAATGTCTGAGAAGGATGCAGATGATCTCCGTTGGGGACTCCGCGCTGGCGCTGATTTCATCGCACTCTCATTTGTCCGTAATGCGGCAGATATTAAAGATGTTCATGCAATTATGGATGAAGTCGGAATTCACGTTCCAGTAATTGCAAAGATCGAGAAGCCACAAGCTGTAGATAATCTGCAAGAGATCGTTGATGCATTCGATGGCATCATGGTTGCTCGAGGTGACCTCGGTGTCGAAATGCCAATCGAAGATGTTCCAATGGTCCAAAAGCGTTGCGTTGAACTTGCGCGTGATGCTGCAAAGCCGGTAATCGTGGCAACTCAGATGCTCGACTCAATGATTACAAATTCACGTCCAACTCGCGCAGAGGCAACCGACTGTGCAAATGCTGTCCTTGATGGCGCAGATGCGCTGATGCTCTCAGGTGAGACATCTGTTGGTGATTTTGCAATTGAAGCAGTTGAGACAATGGCTCGCATTATTGAGAAGACCGAAGAGCAAGGTCTTGATCGCATCCGTCCATTGATCCACGCACCTCGCACAAAGGGTGGCGCAATCACTAAGGCAGCGGCCGAGGTAGGCGAAGTACTTAATGCAAAGTACCTTGTGACCTTTACTCAATCGGGTGATTCAGCGCGTCGCATCTCACGCCTTCGCTCACGCCTTCCAATCCTTGCGATTACTCCTGAAGAAGGTACCTATAACCGTCTTGCGCTCTCATGGGGTATCGAGCCTTTGATCTCACCGATGGTCAAGCACACTGATGACATGGTTCTCAATGCGGATCGAATCTTGATCGAGACCAAGCGAGCTGCAATCGGCGAGCAGGTCATGATTATCGCTGGTGCACCTCCGGGGATTCCTGGATCCACCAATGCGATGCGCGTTCACACCGTTGGCGATGCAGTCAATGGCATCGTGCCAGCTTATAAATAAGCTGGACGTTGGCATCGTGCCAGCTTATAAGTAACCCTTTTCAAGTACTCCGGTTATTCAGGTAGGATTACCGCAGAAGCCTCGGTACTCCAACGGTAGAGAGGGCAGTCTCAAACACTGCATAGTGTCGGTTCGAATCCGACTCGGGGCACTCTATAAATTGCAATTGAAGAAGTTCAAAAATTGCAATTGAAGAATTTCAATCTGAGATTGCATTGAAAATTCCGATAGGGAAGAGGATGATTGCCGCATGAGCGTTCGTATCCTCGTAGCCGAAGATGAAGCTCTTATCCGGATGGACCTCATCGAGATGTTGCAAGAGGCTGGATATACAGTCTGCGCCGAAGCGACAAATGGCGAAGAGGCAATCGCCTTAGCTACTGAACATAAACCAGATCTCTGCATCCTTGATGTAAAGATGCCGGTACTTGATGGAATTTCAGCGGCAGAGAAGATCATTTCAATCGCGCCGGTGCTGATGCTTACCGCTTTTAGCCAGCGCGAGCTCGTTGAGCGAGCACGTGATGCCGGTGTCATGGCCTATGTGGTCAAGCCCTTCTCAATCGGGGATCTAGTCCCTGCCATCGAGATCGCAATCAGCCGCCATACCCAGATGAAATCTCTCGCCGATGAGGTCGCAGATCTCCATGAGCGCCTTGAGACTCGAAAGATTATCGACCGCGCCAAGGGAATCTTGATGAAGGCGCTCAATCTCTCCGAGCCTGAGGCATTTAGCTGGATTCAGCGCGCCGCCATGGATCGCCGCCTGACGATGAAAGAGGTGGCGATGGCTGTTATCTCTCCCGAGGCGGCCCTTGATCGTTAGCTCCAGCGTGGGATTCAAATCTTAAATAATGAGATTGCATTTATCTTTGTAATCAAAAAGTAATGACCATAAACGGGCAAATACCCCTTTTCGCCTTGTCGGGGCTCACCCTTGCCCACTACCCTTCAACCCTCCCTGTCCCGGGATAAAAACAGGAAAGGCTCCAACATGAAGAAGATTATTTCTCTTGCTGCAGCTAGCACAATGCTCGTTGGCGTAACGATTGCTGTTGCTCCATCTGCATTTGCTGCATGCGCAGGAAACCCAAAGATCTATTTCCAGGGTGCTCTTACAGGCCCTTACGCTGAAACAGGCATCAATGAGGCTAACGGCGTAATTCTTGCAATCGATAAGTACAACAAGACAGCTAAGGTAAAGGTTGATTACGACGCAATCGATACACAGGCTTCAGGTGCACAGTCACCAGCTCTTGCTGCAAAGGTTGTAGCTGACGAGTGCGCAATCGCTGTTGTCGGCGGTATGTACTCAGGCGAGACACTTGCTGCAGTTCCAGTTTACGAAGGCGGAAAGGTTCCTGTTGTTTCACCATCAGCGACTAACCCAGCTCTCACAAACAAGTCACCTTACTTCCACCGTGTCGTAGGTTCTGACCTTGTACAGGGTCCAGCGCTAGCACAGATCGCAATCGGCCTTAAGTCGAAGCTCTTCGTTGTAGACGATGCGACTTCATACGGTAAGGGTCTTGCAACAATCGTGAAGAAGAACGCTCCAAAGATCATCGTCGGTTCAGATGGTGTTACAGAAGGAACAACTAACTTCACATCTGTAGTTGCAAAGGTTGCTAAGTCAAAGGCAACAGCAGTCTTCTACGGTGGTTACTACCCAGAAGCAGCTATCTTCATCAAGGCACTTCGCGACAATCCTGCAACAAAGAACGTTAAGTTCATCGCAGGTGACGGAGTTCTCGATGGCGAGTACATCAAGCTTGCTAAGAAGAACGCTGAGGGTACATACCTGACAGCACCAGGACTTCCAATGGAGAAGGTTGCACCAGAACTCGCTAAGGAATACAAGGCAAAGTTCAGCCGTGACCACGGTCTCTACACACTCGAGGCTTACAACTCAGCTTACGTTCTCCTACAGGGAATCAAGGCTGGTAAGACAACTCGTGAATCACTCAACACATGGTTGGGCGAGGCAGTCGTTAAGGCTGTTGGCGCAACAATCTCATTCTCAGCTACTGGCGACCCAGACAAGATCGTTATGAACCAGTACACAATCAAGAATGGCAAGATGGTTTGGGTTAAGCAGCTTTCATAAGCTCTTAGATTCAACACCGTTATATTGATAAACGCGTGGCAGATGCTCCAGTAGCATCTGCCACGCGTTGCAATACCTCAGTTTTAATTACCCAAAGGAATTTTCAGTGGATTTTTCAATTCTCTATACCAACTTTTGGTCGCTGGCCCTAGACGGGATTGTTGTGGGTGCTATCTACGCACTCATCTCCCTCGGGTACACACTGGTTTACGGTGTATTGCGCCTCATTAACTTTGCTCACTCAGAAATCTTTATGATCGGCACGATGGTTGTTTACTTCATCATCGGTCTCTTTGGATTTACTGGTTATGAAGATCCACTTTCAATTATGAAATTTACCGGAATCTTCCTTCTCGTTGCCTTTGGAGCTGCCATCATCAGTGGTGGTTCAGCAGTTCTCCTCGAGATTGTTGCTTACCGCCGTTTACGTAATATGGGTGCGAGTCGCTTGAGCTCACTGATCTCAGCGATTGGAGCATCATTCTTCCTCGTTGAAGTTTTCCGTAAGTTAACAGACTCAAGAAACCTCGACTTCCCACGTCTTATCAATAAGGATCCATTCTTCACATGGGGAACGCTCTACTTATCCGCAGACAAGGTCCTTGTCATCGGTGGAGCGACCTTAATCTTTATCGCCCTCAACCGAATTATCCACCACACAAAATTGGGTCTTGGAATTAGAGCTGTATCTCAGGATGAGCGCACAGCGATCCTGATGGGTGTTAACGTAAACCGCATCATCTCGTACACATTCCTTCTCGGAGGAGTCCTTGCAGGTGTTGGCTCCGCCTTCTACATGGTCTTCTACGAGACAACAAAGGCAAATGTCGGCTTCCTCGTCGGTATCTCTGCCTTCACCGCAGCAGTTCTTGGTGGAATCGGAAATGTGAAGGGTGCGCTCTACGGCTCCTTTGCCCTCGGTCTCGTTCAGCAGTACACATCTGCGGTCCTTGGTTATAACTGGCGCGATGTGGTTACCTTCGCAATCCTCGTTCTTGTTCTCTTGATTAAGCCAACAGGCCTCTTCGGAGAAGCGCTCCAGAAAGCGAGAGTGTAAATATGTCAAAGTTAAAATTCCAAGGCATTAATCTTCGTGATCGCTTCGGCGATTGGTGGGATGGCGCAACTGTTGTCCAGAAGACTGTCTTCCGTGTAGTTCTTATCGGATTCTTCTATGCGCTTCCGCTCCTGAATAACCCGGTTATCGATACTCCAGAGACATCATTTAGCTCTGTCCTCTTCTATCCATTGATCCGGTTCAGCCTC
>JBDLWK010000039.1:0-7266 GCA_039804335.1 Actinomycetota bacterium | reverse complement strand
TACCAGGCTGCTGCAAATAGCACTACATGGAAGGCTGCTATGACTGGGCCAACTGTTGATATTGCAGATGGCTCAGTTGAGGGATGGATCTTTACCTTTAGTGGTGATGACACCCCATCAACTCCCCCATCAGTGAAGCCTTCCTTCTCCTCAATCTGCGGAAAGACAAAGGCAGTTAAGGGTCTTAAGCGAGTTGGCCTTGTAATTGATTTCGGCTCACAGGCATATGCGCCAAAGGGCGAGAAGATCAAGAAGACAATCGTTCGTTGTGTTCTCACCGCAAAAGAGTCGCAAGGTCTCGATGTTCTGGCTCAGGAAATCAAGGTGCGACAGGCTGATTCAGGTTTGATCTGTGGCTTCAATGGATATCCGGCACGTGAGTGTGGAGTAGAGATTGCAACACCCGCATCAATGTTGAAGAAGTAAAGATTTAATTCTCAATGAAGCCCTTCCATCCACTAACTTTCTGGGCGCTCTTTAGCTCCTTGACGGTTGGCGTCATCGCCGCAGATAACGCACTTGTTGCAATCTCTGCTGTGGGTGGGGCGGCTCTCATTGTGAAGTTCTATAAGCAAGATGGTCCTTGGCGGATGAGTTTTCAATGGTCTCTGATCGCTGGCGCAGTTCTTCTTCTTATTCGCGCCATTACAGGAATGTTAATTGGGGTTCCGAGGATTGGTGATGTTCTCTTCACGATACCTCGCATCTCATTGCCAGATTGGCTGCCCGGGATTCGCATTGGTGGTGACGTCACTTGGGAGCGTCTCTCTTCCTCGCTGCAGGAAGGTTTAATCATCGCCACTGTTATAGCTCTCTTCGGTGCAGCAAACTCGGTAACAAGTCCCCATAAATTACTTCGAATACTCCCATCCAGAATTTATCAATTAGGTGTCACTCTTACGATCGCCACCTCGGTCTTTCCACAATTGATCTCCAGTATTTCTAGGATTCGCCAGGCGCAATTCTTGCGAAGCGGCAGAAAGCCAAGTATCGGAACGATCGCAATTCCGCTCTTGGAAGAGAGCCTGGCACGCGCGGTTTATCTCGCAGAGGCGATGGAGGCTCGTGGTTTCGGGCAATCCAAGAGCCAGAGTAGATACCGCCCTATTAATTACGCACCTCGAGATCTCTTTTGGATTTCCATTGGATTTATCTCTGCAACTGCGATGGTGGCTCTGTGATTACCTTCTCTCGCGTATCGCTCATCTACCCTCACTCAACCACGACAGTGATCGAAGATCTCTCCTTTGAGATCACCGAGGGCGAGATGGTTTTGGTAATGGGTCATACCGGCTCCGGAAAATCATCTCTCTTGCGCCTTATTAATGGTCTGGTTCCACATCACACCGGTGGAATTCTCGGCGGTGAAATTATTGTTGATGGAAAATCCACGAGAAGAACGAAGCCGGGCGAGCTGGCAGGAATCGTGGGTATCGTCGGGCAGAATCCACTCTCATCTTTTGTGACAGATACCGTTGAAGATGAACTCGCATTCGGCATGGAATCCCTTAACTTCCCACCTGATGTGATGCGAAAGCGAGTTGAAGAGGCGTTAGATCAAGTCGGCCTCGCCTCCCTCAGATCAAGAAATATTGCGACCTTAAGCGGAGGCGAACAGCAGCGCTTAGCTATCGCAACAGCGCTAGTGATGCACCCAAAAGTTCTTGTATTGGACGAGCCAACAAGTGCTCTCGATCCGATTGCCTCTGAGGAAGTACTCGCAATTCTTCATCGACTTGTTCACGACTTGAGTGTGACGGTGGTTCTGGCTGAGCATCGCCTAGAGCGTGTTATCGGATATGTTGACCGGATTCTCTTGATTGAAGGCGATGGCGCTACCTCAATTGGTGAACCCTCTGAGATTCTCCAGAGAACCGATTTAGTTCCACCAATTGTTCGCCTCTCTCGCGCACTGGCACTTGATGTCATTGGTACCAGCACTCGAGAAGTTCGAAAATACAGCGAAGCGATTCGACAGAGCGCACCCGATTCGCCTCGTCCTATTTTCCAGCCCGGTGAAGTTGTGATCAGCCTTAATGAAATTAGTGCGGGGTATGCCGAGAAGATCGCTCTCAACAGTGTCTCACTTCAGCTTCGCCAAGGAGAGATCACGGCGTTGATGGGGCGCAATGGCGCCGGCAAGAGTTCGCTTATCAAGTCAGCGGTCGGTTTACTCGAACCTACCTCCGGCTCCATTACCTTTGGCGGCTCTCTGGCCGGTAGAGATATATGTGAAGTTTCACAACGTGAACGTTCACAATTAATTGGTTACATTCCACAAGAACCGGGAGATCTTCTCTATCTCTCTACCGTTGCGGAAGAGTGCAATAGATCTGATCGCGATCACCAGCTTGCATCCGGTACGACGTTGGCCGCGCTCCATCAGATGCTCCCCACTATCTCACCGCAATCACATCCCCGCGACCTCTCAGAGGGTGAGCGCCTCTCACTCGTATTAGCGATTGCGCTAGCCGGCTCCCCCGTATTGCTCATTCTCGACGAACCTACGCGAGGCCTAGATTATGAAGCTAAGAATCGTTTGATGGCGCTACTGCATCAACGTGCTCGGGAAGATGGAACATGCATTTTGATGGCAACTCATGATGTTGAGATTGTTGCCGAAGTTGCAGATAGAACAATTTTTCTTGCCGATGGCGAGAAAGTAGCTGACGGTACTACGCTCGAAGTTCTCTTGGCATCTCCTGCCTTTGCACCTCAAGTTGCGAAGGTAATGTCACCACGACCTTGGCTGACCGTCGGAGATGTGCTTCGAGCACAGAGCAGCTCGCAATGAAATCTCTTCGAGTCGCATTGATTTCCCTCTTGGTGCCATCGACTCTAATTGGATTCCTCTGGCCATTCTTTGTGAGCTCACAAGCTGCTGCCAATAAGGCAGAGTGGTTCTTCCTGATATCCACCACAATCTCAATCGCACTCATCATCTCTCTAGTTGCAACTGATGATCTTGGCTCAAAGAACGTTGCATTCCTTGGAATCTTGAGCGCACTTGTTGCCGCTCTGCGACCGCTCGGAATCGGTGCAATTGGAATTGAACCTATGTGGTTCGCCCTGATTCTTGCAGCGAGAGTGATGGGTCCTACCTTCGGTTTTCTACTTGGCGCACTCAGTATGTCTCTCTCAGCCCTACTCACCGGCGGGATTGGTCCATGGCTCGGTTACCAGGTCTTTGCCGCAGCAATCATCGGATGTGGTGTTGGAGTGATTCCGAGAAATGTGAGAGGGAAATTAGAGCTTGCATTTCTTGCCCTCTATGGCGCAGTTGCCGCCGAACTCTTTGGCATTTTGATGGATCTGCAGTTCTGGCCTTGGGCGCTAGGTTCGGGAACAGAACTTTCCTATCTGGCGGGCGCGCCGATTGCCGAGAACCTATCTCGCTTCTTCTCTTATCACTTCGTCTCAGCGCTAGCGTGGGATATTCCACGTGCAATTATCACCGTGACGCTCATCCTGCTTGCAGGTAGACCAGCGCTCAATGCGCTCCGTCGCGCTCGACATAAGGCTGCCTTTCTTACCCATGTCGAATTTCAAGAGTTAGCGAACGTGCGACTCAACCATCGGTAGCGCAACGATTGTCGCAATTGATTCACGTCCACGTACATCAACTACAACTGAATCCCCGATTGCATAGTCAGGCTTAAGAAGAGCTAGTGCGATTCCCTTCTTAAGTGAAGGTGAGAATGTTCCACTAGTGATTGTTCCAATCAGATCACCAGCTGGACTCTTTACCTCCATACCGGCACGCGGAATACCGCGATCGGTAGATTGCAATCCACGAAGTACGCGCTTCGGGCCATTTTCTCTCTCAAGACGTAACGCATCGCTTCCGCGAAATGTCTCTTTCTTCCATCCAACAGCCCAGTTTGATCCCGCTTGGACGGGAGTGATTTCTAAAGATAACTCATGGCCGTGAAGTGGGTAGCCCATCTCAGTTCGTAAGGTGTCTCGAGCGCCGAGACCGCAGACCAATCCATCAAATGGTTGCATTGCAACAGTTAGAGCACTCCAAACCGTCGCGGCATCTTCCCAAGAGGGAACAATTTCAAAACCGTGTTCACCGGTATAACCGGTGCGACATAAAATAACTTGGCATCCTGCAATCGTGACATGTGCGAATGCCATGTAATCCATGGTCGGTGTTACTCCGAGCGATTGAACGACATCTGCAGCCTTAGGGCCTTGCAACGCGAGAACGGCATGACTTTCATGGAGATTCTCTACATCAATGCCGGCTGGAGCTGCCTCAGCAATTATCTTCACAACTTCACTTGTGTTAGATGCATTAGGAATGAGAAATAGGTCATCTGAAGAATTTCGATAGACGATGAGATCATCCACGACGCCGCCATCAGGGCTGCAGAGCATTGTGTATTGAGCCTGAGAATCGACGATGCGATTGAGGTCATTGGTTACCTGGGTATTGAGATATTCGAGAGCACCCACGCCTTTAACGCTCGCTTTACCGAGGTGAGATACATCGAAAAGTCCTACTCGCTCGCGAACTGCTGTGTGCTCGGCGAGAACTCCTGATCCGGGGTATTCGATTGGCATAAGCCAGCCGCCGAAATCGGCCATCTTTGCGCCTAGATCAATATGCTTCTGATGTAATGGTGAGTTTTTCACAGTGAACAACTTACACTTACCCCGCGCGGAAATCGCAGCAGAACACATAAGGGAGCGCCATGTCGACTATCAAAATCTCCGATGGAATCATTAAAGATGATGTCCTTGTTGTAGGAGTATCGATCAAGTCTGGAAAGGGTGCGCTCCAAATTGAGTCTGGCGATTTAGCGCTGGATACAAAGTCTCTCGTAGCAACGCTCAACGATATGGGCGCGACTGGCGCAGTAGATGAAGTTATCCGAATTCCTGGCAGTTCAACTCGCCTCATCGTATTCACAGGTCTCGGCAAAGCTCAATCGACTTATAGCGATGAGGCTCTTCGCCGCGCAGCAGGCGCCGCCGCTAGAAGTTTGTCCGGCAATAACAGTGCAACTTTCTCACTTCCAGCAAATACTGCAGCCGCAGTCAAAGCTGTCGCGGAAGGCGCAGGTCTTGGCAGTTATCTCTTTGATCAGTTCCGTGGATCTACCAAGTCTGCTCAGAAGAATCCTTTGAAGACAATCACTGTCTACTCTTCACTTGTTCATGGCGCTGATGCAAAAGCAATCGGTAGCCATGCACAGGTGATTTCAAAGTACACAAACTTGGTTCGTGACCTCATCAATACTCCCCCAAGCCATTTAACCCCCGCATCATTCTGTGCAATGGTCAGCGAAGCGGTAAAGGAAGCTGGCGGCACATCGATTGGGCTCAAAGTTTCAACAATGACCGATTCACAGTTGAAGTCAAAGGGCTTCGGCGGAATCATCGGAGTTGGCCAGGGTTCTTCAAACCCTCCTCGTTTATTCCACATCGCATACACACCAAAGGGAGTAAAGGCGAAGAAGAAGTACGCCTATATCGGTAAGGGAATCACCTTCGACACTGGCGGTCTCGCACTCAAACCTGCACTTGGCATGGAGGCGATGAAGTCAGATATGTCGGGCGCTGCCGCAGTCTGCGCAGCAACGATCGCACTGGCACTTCTCAAAGTTCCAGTGGCAATCGATGCCTGGGCTCCACTTGCTGAAAATATGGTTAGTGACAATGCGACTCGTCCATCTGACATCATCACAATTTATGGCGGCAAGACAGTTGAAGTTATCAATCCTGATGCCGAAGGTCGCTTGGTCTTAGGTGATGCGCTAGTGAAGGCACAAGAAGCGGGCGATCTAGATGGAATCATTGATGTAGCAACACTTACCGGCCACCAGGTTGTGGCGCTTGGTAAGCGAACAAGTGCGGTCATGACAAACAATGAAGAGTTCTCAGCGCACTTCATGGATATCACGAAGATCTCGGGCGAATCATTCTGGCCAATGCCGCTGCCCGCAGACCTTCGACCATCACTCGACTCTCCCGTGGCAGATATCGCCAATATGGGTGAGCGGATGGGTGGAATGTTGGTCGCTGGCCTCTTCCTGAAGGAGTTCGTCTCCGATGACCTGCCATGGCTCCATCTCGATATTGCCGGACCTGCCTATAACGATGGCGCCCCTCATGGATATACCCCAGTAGGAGGCACCGGGGTCGCCTTCCGCTCATTAGTTGAGATGGGCATCGCAGCGGCCAAGTAGGTGAGCGATGAGACTCTCGCTGAGTTAGTCATCCACGCCTAAGGCTGGCAAGATATGGGCGTAGACGGTCTTCCCGGTTGGGCTAAAGGAGTTATCAATGTCGAATTTTGATCTTGTCATTCTTGGTGGCGGTAGCGGCGGTTACGCAGCTGCGCTCCGCGGCGCACAGTTGGGTCTCTCTGTTGCGCTAATCGAACAAGACAAGGTCGGCGGAACATGTCTCCACCGTGGATGTATTCCAACGAAGGCGCTCCTCCACGCAGGCGAGGTAGCAGATAGCGCTCGCGAATCTCACCTCTTTGGCGTCAATGCCACTCTCGACTCAATCGATATCAATGGGGTCAATACATATAAGGATGGCGTTATCGCCGGTCTCTACAAGGGACTTCAAGGTTTGATCAAATCTCGTAACGTCACCTTCATTGAAGGTAAAGGTCGCCTCGTCAATAACAATACAGTTGAGGTAAATGGCCAGCAGTACACCGGCAAGAACATTGTTCTCGCGACCGGTTCTTATGCAAAGACAATTCCCGGCCTCGATATCGATGGCCAGCGCGTTATTACCTCAGATCATGGAACAAAACTTGATTACATCCCAAAGAGCGCAATCGTTCTTGGTGGCGGAGTCATCGGTTGCGAGTTCGCATCAGTGTGGAAATCATTCGGCGTAGATGTGACCATCATTGAAGGACTGAACCACTTGGTCCCTCTAGAAGATGAGTCATCTTCAAAGCTTCTAGAGCGTGCCTATCGCAAGCGAGGAATCAACTTTGAGCTTGGCATCAAATTTAAGTCACATCGCGTCAATGCAGATTCAGTAACTGTCACCCTTGAAGATGGTCGCGAATTTACCGCCGAAGTTCTTCTCGTTTCCATTGGTCGCGGTCCAGTAACAGATGGGATTGGTTATCAAGAGGCAGGAATCGCAATGGATCGCGGTTACGTTCTTGTAGACGATCATTGCCGCACCAATGTTCCTGGCATCTTTGCGGTAGGAGACATCATCCCTACCCTTCAACTCGCACACGTCGGATTCCAAGAAGGAATTCTCGTTGCCGAGACCATCGCT
>JBDLWK010000038.1:0-7329 GCA_039804335.1 Actinomycetota bacterium | reverse complement strand
GCTGCAAAGAAGGCTGCTCCAAAGCGCAAGAAGGCTGCTGCTAAGCCAGCTGCAAAGAAGGCTGCTCCAAAGCGCAAGAAGGCTGCTGCTAAGCCAGCTGCAAAGAAGGCTGCTCCAAAGCGCAAGCCAGCAGCTAAGAAGACAGCTGCTAAGAAGGTTGCTAAGCGCAAGCCAGCAGCTAAGAAGAAGTAATTTACTTACTTTACTTATAAAAAATCCCGCCACTTTATGTGGCGGGATTTTTTATTTCACATCAATATCTTTTATTCGAAGTGCAACGCGATCGAAAATATCTGCCAAGGCCTTCTGATCGTTCTTATCTAGAGCATCGAGAAAGCGGCTTCGGACACTGGCTACATGATCTGGGGCCGCAGCGACAATAGCCTTCCAGCCCTTCGGGGTCATGATGGCAAAATAGCCCCGCTTATCTTCAGGGCATGCCTCTCGGCGGACCCAACCCTCTTTCTCCATCACCTTGATCCGGTGTGAGAGACGGGATCGAGAGATCATGGCGACATCGGCAAGTTCGGACATGCGCATGGTTCGGTCCGGAGCATCGCTGAGTTGGGCCAAGACTTCATAATCTGCCATTGATAAATCGTGGGCGGAGAGATCTTCATCTAAGGCATCTAACAATCTCCGGCTAGCGATGATGTATTGGCGCCAAGCCTTCATTTCAGAAGGGTTGAGCCACTTCGGTGCGGTAGCGTTTTTCTCGGCCATAGAGCAATGATACGACAATAGTTGAACTTTCAACTTTTCTCGTAGACTGTGCCATAACAGTTCTTATGAAAGCGAGCGCCGGTCATGTCAGGTCAGTTGAAATCAGGTATCGATACCCAGTTTATGAATCCAGAGGTTCGTCCTCAGGATGATCTCTTCCGCCACTTCGCTGGAACCTGGCTCGACACTTATGAAATTCCGGCAGACCGTGCCAGCGATGGCGTCTCTCGCACCTTGTATGACATTGCCGAAGCTCAAGTCCGCGAAATCATCGAGACTGCAAAAGGTGAAGGTGAGGCGCAAAAGATTGGCGACCTTTATAAATCATTTATGGATGTAGATGCCATCAAGGCTCGCGGCCTGACTCCGCTCCAAGATGACCTCGCTGCAATCGATGCAATCACCGATCTCACTTCATTCATTACAACTATGGCTCAGCTTGAGATGCGTGGAGTCGGTGGAATCTTCGGCGCTGCCATCTATGCCGATGCGATGGATTCATCGATGAATATCTTTCATATCGGTCAGGGCGGTCTTTCGCTTCCGGATGAGGCTTACTATCGGGAAGAGCAATACCTGCCTATTCGCGAAGCCTTTGTGGCTCACCTCGAGAAGATGGGCGAACTCGCTGGAATTCCACTTGCCGCGGCAGGGATCCTTGCCCTAGAGACCGAGATTGCTAGCCATCATTGGGACCAGGTGAAAGATCGTGATGCGACCCTTACCTACAACAAGACAACTCGCGCAGAGCTGGAAGCACTAGCCCCCAACTTCTTATGGGATACCTGGGCTGCCAATGCGCAGATACCTGCTGTCGCCTTTGGCCTTCTTAATATCCACGAACCTTCATTCTTCTCTGGCCTATCTTCAATGCTCGCCGATTTTGATCAGCGCCGTGACATCTGGGTTTCATGGTTGAAGTGGAACCTCATCAGCGGCAGCGCTGCATACCTCACTGATGAGATCGTCCAACAGAACTTCTCCTTCTATGGAACTACCCTCTCTGGCACTCCTCAGATTCGCGATCGCTGGAAGCGCGGAGTTTCATTGGTGCAGGGCTCATTAGGCGAGGCAATCGGCAAGGTCTATGTCGGCCTTTACTTCCCAGCTGCTGCCAAGAGCGCAATGCTCGAACTCGTCGACTACCTCACCCGGGCATATGAGATGAGCATCAAAGAGCTTCCATGGATGTCCGATGCGACTAAAGAGAAGGCGCTAGCAAAGCTCGCCACATTTACTCCAAAGATCGGCTATCCCGATAAGTGGCGCGACTACTCATCACTTGAAATCAAGGCCGATGATCTCATCGGAAACCTTCAGCGCATCGCAGCCTTTGGCCATGCCTATGAAGTTGCCAAGATTGGCAAGAAGGTCGATCGCGATGAGTGGCATATGACTCCGCAGACAGTGAACGCTTATTACAACCCACTGATGAATGAGATTGTCTTTCCGGCAGCTATCTTGCAGCCACCATTTTTCGATATGGAGGCCGATATCGCAGCTAATTACGGTGGTATTGGAGCCGTCATCGGTCATGAGATTGGTCATGGATTCGATGACCAGGGATCTAAATATGACGGTGATGGAAATATGGTTGATTGGTGGATCGATAGCGACCGCGAAGCCTTTGAAAAGTTAGCGGCGAAACTCATCGATCAATTTGATGCGCTCTCCCCTGCTGCAACGCCCGATATCCACGTTAACGGCGCATTTACAGTCGGCGAGAACATTGGAGACCTCTCTGGCCTTGAAATCGCCTATAAGGCCTACAAACTGGCTCTTAAGGGCGCCTCTGCCCCCGTGATTGATGGATTAACAGGAGATCAACGGTTCTTCCTCTCCTGGGCGCAGGCATGGCGCGGAAAGAACCGCCCAGAAGAAGTGCGCCGACGTATTGCAACAGATCCACATAGCCCTGATGAATTCCGTTGCAACCAGATTGTCCGCAACCTCGCTCCTTACTACGAGGCCTTTGAGGTCACCGCTGCTGATGCGATGTGGCTCGATCCAGCCGAGCGGGTACGTATTTGGTAACGAGCCATTTCTCTATCAACGGCTAAGATTTGCCCATACCTTCGAGAGATATGAATACGAGAAATAAGGGAGTACAAATGAAGAAGTTCACTCGCAAGCAGTGGATCCTCATCGCTGTCGTAGCGGTTGTGGGTCTTGGAATCCTCCGCTCAATCACCAACGGTGGAAGCGATCTCCCTGCCGATAAGACCACACTTGTTGAAGAGGTGGCTCCTGTTGCCACCATCGCCTTCGATACCCCTCTTGATCTTGGTGGAGGCGTCTTCGTGACCGTCGCATCACCAACAAGCTTTACACCAACAACATTTATGACAAATATTGACCAGAATCCAAAGACTTCAAACTCATTTAACGTCACCATCAAGAATGGCGGAACAGAGCCACTTGATTTCACTACCGTTTCTTTGATTGCAGCATCTGGCGAGAATGTTTGCTTCGATGTTCTCGGCGACCTTGATATCAATGGCGCCCCAACAGATCCACTTGCAGCCGGCGCAACAACTACCTATACATACGGTGTTGGTTGCCAGGCAGCTGCTGGAGAGCCATTGAGCCTGACAGTTCAGATCGGTGAGTCAAAGGTTGCTGTTGAAGGCAAGCTCGCTTAAATCGTTTCAATAAAAAAACCCCGGACCATAACGGTCCGGGGTTTTTTATTAACCATTTCAATCTTCGGGCTACTTGCTCAATCCCGAAATCATTTCAATCTTCGGGATAGTGACACGCAATTCGGTGGTTGGTGCCAATCTGCATCAACTGTGGAACTTCTGTGCGGCAACGATCCTGCGCCTTCCAGCAGCGAGTGTTAAATACACAGCCAGCTGGTGGATTTACCGGGCTAGGAAGATCGCCCTTAAGGATGATGCGCTCACGTGAACGACCAATCTTTGGATCCGGGACCGGAACAGCAGAGAGGAGCGCCTTTGTATATGGGTGGCGTGGATGGCTAAAGAGGTCTGTCTTATCAGCTTCCTCCATCACCTTTCCGAGATACATCACGATGACGCGATCTGAGATGTGCTGAACGACAGAGAGATCGTGGGCCACGAAGATGTAAGCCATGTTGAACTCGTTCTGAAGATCTTCCAAAAGATTAACAACCTGTGCCTGGATTGATACATCGAGGGCAGATACTGGCTCATCAGCAACAATTAGCTTTGGCTTCAGCGCAATTGCACGAGCAACGCCGATGCGCTGGCGCTGTCCACCTGAGAACTCATGTGGGTAGCGGTTGATGTGCTCTGGATTGAGACCAACGCGAGCCATAAGGCGCTGAACTTCTTCAGTGACTCCGCCCTCAGGTGTGATTCCCTGAATTTCAAATGGTGCTGCAATCAATGAGCCCACTGTTTGACGAGGATTGAGTGAGGCAAATGGATCCTGGAAGATCATCTGCATCTGTGCGCGGTAAGGCTTCATCTCTCGTGGAGATAGCGGCGCTAAATCTTTTCCTTCAAAGATGATCTTGCCTTCAGTTGGCTCGTATAGCTTCAAGATTGTGCGGCCAGCAGTTGTCTTGCCGCAGCCTGATTCACCAACGAGGCCGATGGTCTGTCCTGGGAAGATTTCAAGGTCGATACCATCGACTGCCTTAACGGTTCCCTTTACCTTCGAGAAGACGCCGCCTGTTGTAGTTGGGAAGTGCTTCTTGAGGCCTTCAAGCTTTAATAGCGGTTGAGTCATTTGCGGCCACCGATTTCTACGCGAGCTTTAACGAGTTCTGATTCTGGCAAGTGGCAACGTGAGAAGTGATCTGTGCTCTTCTGATCCAAGGTAGGGATCGTTGTAGCGCAGAGATTGCCTGGTACGCGATCTGCGAATTCGCAGCGCGCACGGAATGAACAACCTTCTGGAAGGTGAATCAGCGATGGCGGTTGGCCAGGGATAGCGACAAGGCGCTTTGATTCGAGCTGATCAACGCGAGGAATCGAGTTGAGTAGGCCAATCGCATATGGGTGATCTGGACGGTAGTAGATATCTTCTGCGCTTCCGCTCTCGACAATCTTGCCCGCATACATAACGTTGACGCGATCTGCTACCTCAGCAACGACGCCAAGGTCGTGGGTAATCAGGATCAACGCCATGTTGAATTCTTTCTGCATATCGCGGATTAACTGCAAGATCTGCGATTGAACAGTCACATCGAGAGCTGTAGTTGGTTCGTCAGCGATAAGAAGTGATGGGTTATTGATCAGCGCCATCGCAATCATCACACGTTGGCGCATTCCGCCAGAGAATTGGTGTGGATACTCATCGACGCGCTTCTCTGCTGCAGGAATTCCTACGAGGTCGAGCATCTCGACAGCGCGCTTACGGCCATCTTCTTTACTGCCCTCGTTATAGAGAGACCAAGCTTCGATGAGCTGGTTACCGATTGAGTAGTAAGGGTGAAGTGCCGACATTGGATCCTGGAAGATCATCGACATCGCCTTGCCGCGAAGCTTGCGAACAATTTCTTCATCAGCTGAGATCACATCGACCGGACCGCTCTCGAGGTTGAGAATCGCCTGACCTGAGATCTGCGCTGTCTTGCGGTTGTGAAGTCCCATGACAGCGAGTGAGGTAACAGATTTTCCTGAGCCAGATTCACCTACAACGGCAAGGGTCTCACCGCGCGCAACGCTAAAGGAGATATCACTTGATGCCCGAACCAGGCCATCTTCGGTGGGAAATGCAACATTGAGGTTCTTGACCTCTAGAAATGGCTTACTCATATTTGTAGAAGTCATTATGCAACTCGCACTCGTGGATCGAGGTAGGCATAGGCAATGTCCACCAGAAGGTTGGCAATTACAACGAATGCTGCAGCCAAGATAGTTGTTGCCAGAATTGTTGGAAGATCGTAATCCTGCAATACCGCTCGAATTGAGAGGCGGCCAAGACCTGGCAAGTTGAAGATCGATTCGGTAATGATTGCGCCGCCAAGAAGTCCGGCAAAATCAAGTCCGGCTAAAGTGGTAATTGGCGCAATTGCGGCACGAAGTGTGTGCTTCTGCAAGATTGCCTTCTCGCTCAAGCCCTTTGAACGAGCCGTACGGATGTAATCCTCTGATGATGTCTCGATCACGGTAGAGCGAGTAAATCGCGTATATGAAGCTGCGTAGGCGAGGGCCAAGATGATCCAAGGGAAGATAAAGGTACGGAACCAGGCAACTGGATCTTCTAGTGGAGAAATCCAACGTCCCATATTGAGCGGATCGATGAGTTTAAATTTCAATCCCACGAAGAGGAGAATCAAAATACCGGTAATAAATGTTGGAAGCGATGTTCCGACAAGGACGAAGGCGGTTGCCGCGCGGTCGGGCCATTGGTTTTTGCGACGCGCCGCCAAGATTCCAAGACCCACACCTACCGAAATCCAGAGAATAAATGCGCCAATTGCCAGCGAGAGAGTTACCGGAAGGGCATCCTTAATCAGAGTTGTTACGCACTCGTGGCGGTTAAATGAGTAACCAAATGCAGGAGCAGGACATTCGATAGTTGCCTGACCTTCACCATAGGTGCGTCCTACAAATAAACCTTTAACGAAGCGACCGTACTGAACATGCACTGGGACATCGAGTCCTAGGCGGTGGCGGTTGGCTTCAATAACAGCTGGGTAGCAGGCCTTACCGCAGGTAAGGGCCGCTGGATCCATCGGAAGAACTGCGAAGATTCCAAAGACTGACATGCTGACGAGAGTCAGTACCACCGCGGTGGCGCTCAATCGTCGAGCTAAATAATTCAACACTCTCTTGTATCTCCTTCAGTTATAAAACTTGAAAATTACTTTAAAACTAACGCGAGTGTTGCGGGTGGCTGTCGAAACAACCACCCGCAACCTCTAACGCATTTAAAGCGCTAACTTCGATTGCATTAGTGCCATTTTCATGGAACTAAATTCTTCGAATTTAGTTCTTTACGTACATCTGACCGAAGCCGAAGTTACCCTGTGGCTCCCAGTAGTACACGCCGCCAACCTTTGAACCCCAAACGTTCTGAGTCTTAGAGAAGACAGGGCGGATGATCCAGTACTGATCCATCACGTACTGTGATAGTTCCTGCCATCCCTTAGCCTGCTTAGCGCGATCTGTTTCTACCTTTGTAGCATCAGACTTCTTCTTGAACGCTGCGTATGCTGCATCGTTCCAGTTCTGTGAAAGGTTAAATCCACCTTCCTTTGTGAAGAGCTCAGGGATAACTGTTGATGCGTTAGCCCAGTCTGGAGCCCAACCACCAGCAGATAGATCTGATTGCTTTGTAGCATCAAGAACAACTGCGTAGTAAGAACCTGGCTCGATGAAGTTGAACTTCATTACGATGCCAGCATTCTTCATCATTGAGTCAATCCAGATTGCTGCACCCTTCTTATTTGTCTCTGAGTCAGCTGTGTCGAATACAAGACCACGCTTTGGATCAGTTGCCTTTGCGTACTCAGCAGGGCAAGTTGTCTTTGCCTTCTCCATGAGCGCCTTTGCAGCCTTTGCGTTTCCGGCTGGCTTGTAATCTTCCAGGCCAGTTACCTTCTTGTAGTCAAGACCCATAAGTGGCTTGATTGCACCATCTGCTGGATCTCCACCAAATGCTGCTCCA
>JBDLWK010000037.1:0-7383 GCA_039804335.1 Actinomycetota bacterium | reverse complement strand
CTTGCCACCCAGGTCGGCGCCACCGCTCTTCAGAAGCCACATGGTGGTCGCGGAGTTCTCCTTGGGGGAGTGCCAGGTGTTGCTCCAGGAAAGGTTGTTGTTATTGGTGGCGGAGTTGCAGGTCTCAATGCCGCAGTTATTGCAATGGGGATGGGCGCAGATGTCACAGTCCTTGATCGCTCATTGCCGCGATTGGCTTACATCGACACCATGTATCAAGGTCGAATCAAAACTCTCGCCTCAACTTATGGTGCGATTGATCGGGAGATTAAATCTGCTGATTTAGTAGTCGGTGCAGTTCTTGTTCATGGCGCAAAGGCGCCGAAACTTGTCTCCAATGAGCAAGTTAAGGCAATGAAGCCAGGCGCAGTACTCGTTGATATTGCAATCGATCAAGGTGGGTGCTTTGAAGATTCTCGGGCAACAACACATGCAGAGCCTACATATAAGGTGCACGATGCTATTTTCTACTGCGTCGCAAATATGCCAGGCGCAGTACCTGTGGCTTCTACATATGCCCTCACCAATGCAACGTTGCCATATGCAATATCACTAGCAAACCTTGGTTGGGAAGCTGCGATTGCTAAAGATGGCGCGCTAGCAAAGGGTCTCAATGTGCATGCTGGAAAAATTTGCTACGAGGCAGTTGCAGTAGCTCATGGCTATTCAATGTAACCTTGCAATTTCAACTTACCTAGACCACCTTCGTATCGAACGTGGTCTCGCGGTAAATTCAATTTCAAGTTATTCGCGGGATCTTCTTAAATTCCAAAGCTATCTCAACGATAAGAACCTTAACTTCGACCATCTTAGCGAGGTTGATATCTCTAATTTGATTGGCCATCTCTCCGAAGAAGGCCTCTCTCCTTCATCGATTAATCGATTCCTCTCCTCGCTCAAGGGTTTCTTTAAGTACGCAGCGCTTGAGTATCAGATTGCTAATCCAATGCTAGACACCAATCAATTTAAAGTTGCACGTAAATTACCAAAGGCACTATCCGTCGATGAGATTTCTCGCTTGATTGAATCAACTGGTAATCCAGCCGACCCGGCAGCACTTCGCGATAGAGCTATCTTGGAAATTCTCTACGGAACAGGTGCAAGAGTTGCAGAACTAGTCTCCCTCGACATTCATGATATTTCAAAAGATGATTTCGAAGGTGAAGAGATCACCATCATTAAATTGCGCGGAAAAGGTTCCAAGGAGCGTCTGGTGCCACTCGGAAAATACGCGCTGAGCGCACTCGATGATTATCTTGTACGCCTACGACCGGCACTGGTCGCGAAGAATTCACAGGGCGAGAGGGCGCTCTTCCTTAATGCTCGAGGAACCAGGCTCTCTCGTCAATCAGCATGGACAACTGTTCTTAAGGCAGCAGAAGCTGTGGGTTTGCAGGGGAGAGTCTCACCCCACGTCTTCCGACACAGTTACGCCACACATCTTCTCGATGGCGGTGCAGATATTCGCGTTGTGCAGGAGTTATTAGGTCATGCATCTGTTACTACGACTCAGATATATACCTTGGTAACAATAGATAAGGTGCGCGAAAGTTATTCTCTCGCGCACCCTCGTTCTAAGTAAAAGTTGCTTATAGACCGCGTAGACGGCGAGCCAGAATGCTCTGTTCACCCTTTGATTCGAGATCTGCAATGATCACTGCTATTGACTCGCGAACGATACGACCGCGATCAACTGCAAGGCCTAAGTCACCACGTAACATCAAGCGGGCTTGGTCGAGATCAAAGAGCTCATCTGGCGATAAGTAAACAGTGATCTTCTCATCATGACGCTCGCGCCCTGATGGAGATTTATCTGCCTGAGTTACTCGGCGTCGTGGAATTGAGCGAACGCCCTTCTTGCTCTTAGGAGCAGATGAAGTTACTGGGGCTGATGCAGGAGCGGGGGTATTGATTGGCTCAGCAACAACTTCTCGGACAGCAGAAAGCGATGGGGCGTTGTTGCGAAAGAGTTCGTCGGCTCCTGGCAAGCTAGCTCTACGTGTCATCGGGCTCCTCCTCGTGAGATTAGTTCGCGTGCAAGTCGACGATATGACTGAGCGCCTGCAGATGATGTTGCATATGCTGTAATTGGCTCACCGGCAACGGTTGCTTCTGAGAATCGAATGGATTTTGAAATCAAAGTGTCGAAGACTACGCCTGGATGACCTTCGATGATTCGAGAGATTACCTCGCGGTTATGGAGAGTCTTCTTATCAAACATTGTTGCGATGATTCCGATAAGTTTGAGGTCAGGGTTATATACCTCTCGCACCTTCCCGATATTCTCGGAGAGTTCAATGAATCCATGCATTGCAAAGTTCTCGCACTGCATAGGAACAATAATTTCATCTGATGCAACGAGTGCATTGATTGCAAGACGACCCATGGTTGGCTGACAGTCGATCAAAATAACGTCGTATTCATTACGTAGTGGGGCGAGCGCCTTCTTCAAATAAAGGTGGCCTGAGATGTCGCTAGAGAGCTTCATTTCAATGCCAACCAGATCCTTGTTAGCTGGAAGAAAATCAAGGTTTGCAACTGATGACTTCAGAACAATCTCATCAATGTTTGCATCAGGAGCCAGGAGTGCGTAGTAGACAGTATTTTCTAGGGGGAGTCGGTGGGCGTTAACGCCGAGTCCAAGTGAGAGGCCACCCTGCGGATCGAAGTCGACGAGCAGTACGCGACGTCCGAGCTCTGCAAGTGCCGCGCCTAGGCTGATTGTGGTCGTTGTCTTTCCAACGCCGCCCTTCTGATTAAAGATAGAGATGACCTTTGCTTGGCCATGTTCAGTGATGGGTGCGGGAACCGGGAAGTTCTGCGTTGGGCCTCCGAAGAGAGCGGTAGCAGTCACCACATCATTTTCAAATGTCGATTTAGCGTTCAAGCGTCAAACCTCTTTCTCAATTGGCGCGACTCTACGCTGGATATGCGCGGGGATGCAACTAGACCAAGTATGGTTCGCCCGTGGATATTCTCGAGGAAGGTTCTGCTGCCGAGGTAGCGGTAGAGCCAGTTAATGATGGCGCCTTTAAGGTCCACCTCGATAACTTTGATGGCCCCTTTGATCTCCTGCTCCAGCTGATTTCTAAGCATAAACTCGACATCACAGAGGTCTCACTCAGCCTTGTCACAGATGAATTTATCTCCTTTATCCGCGCCCTTGAGGCATCGGGTGAGGGTTGGCGCCTCGATCAGGCGACAGAGTTCTTGGTAATTGCCGCAACCCTCCTTGACCTTAAGGCTGCCCGCCTCCTGCCAAGCGGTGAGATCGAAGATGAGGAGGATCTAGCGCTCCTAGAGGCGCGAGATATCCTCTTCGCACGCCTACTCCAATACCGCGCCTTCAAAGAGATAGCCTCAAACTTCCAAGAGGCTATTTTGGCTGCAGATAAATCTTTCCCACGTGTAGTAGCCCTCGATGCCGCCCTCTCAAACCTCCTCCCAGAGGTTCTGATCGGGGTAGGCCCAGAGCGCTTTGCTGCAATCGCTGACCGCGTCTTGACCCCTAAGGTCGCCCCTGTGGTCGCTGTAGAGCACCTCCATAGCGCCCTTGTGAGCGTGGCTGAGGAGTCTCGCTTGGTCGTAGAGGCCCTCCGTAAAGGTCGCACGATGAGCTTCAGGTCGTTGATCCACGAGGCTGACTCCACCTTGGTCGTGGTCGCTCGTTTCCTCGCTCTACTCGATCTCTATCGACAGGGCGCGCTCCGCTTTGAACAGGTTGTCGCCCTCGGCGAGCTTCAGATTAGCTGGGTTGGCTCAGATGAAGGGGATATTCTCGCCTCATCTGAGTTCGATATCCCTGTAAGCGAGCAGTACCCTGAAGCAGAGGTTGAGGGTTCAGAGGGCGAAAACCCTCAAGTAGTAGTTGAGGGCGTTGAGGATTCAGCTGGAGATCTAGATTTAGATGAGGATGATGAGGAGCTAGAGCGATGAGCGATCAAAACCAGGTTGAAGTCGAAGATATTGTGGTCGAAGATATTGAAGCGGTGACAGAGCCGAGCGAGGGCCAGCTCTCTCACGTCTATGATCAGGCGACGCTGGGACGTTCCATTGAAGCCATTTTGATGGTTGTCGATGAGCCAGTCACCGAGCTCACCCTCGCATCGGTTCTCGAAGTCACTGTCGATCAAGTCGTCGACTCGCTCGAGCGCCTCCAGAGCTCATATGAAGATCGTGGATTCTCTCTTAAGGCGATTAATGGGGGATGGCGCTTCTACAGCTCGCCAGAGTTTAGCTCTGTCGTTGAGAAGTTCGTCCTAGATGGCCAGCAGAACCGTTTAACCCAGGCCGCCCTTGAGACCCTCGCTGTCATTGCCTATCGCCAGCCAGTCTCGCGCGCCCGCGTATCGGCTATCCGTGGAGTAAATGTTGAGGCGGTTATGAAGACCTTGATTACCCGTGGCCTCGTAGATGAGTATGGGATCGAGAATGAGACCGGAGCAATCCTCTACAAGACGACGAGCTACTTCCTCGAGCGTCTCGGCCTCAATCGCCTAGAGGATCTGCCTCCTCTAGCTCCCCATCTTCCAGATATCGATGGTCTCGATGAGATCCTCGATTCGCTGACCGACTAACCCTTCAGCTACACTTTCTTCTAGGACTCCGATACCAGGGGGCCATCTAAGCTGACTGTCGTAAATGGATAGCCGCAGAATGGAAGACACTCATGGCAGAAATTCGCCTCAATAAAATCATCGCAGATGCTGGCGTCACCTCTCGTAGGGGAGCGGACGATCTCATTATCTCTGGCCGAGTCATGGTCAATGGTCTAGTCGTTCGAGAGCTTGGCGCTAAATATGACCCTGAAAAGGTTCATGTAGAGGTCGATAGTGAGACAATCACACAACAATTGACTAAGACTTATCTTGCACTTCATAAACCAAGAGGTGTTTTGTCTACCATGTATGACCCTGAAGGACGCGCATCGCTAGCGGATTTCATCGATCTCCGTACCGAGAGGCTCTTCCATGTTGGCCGCCTCGACAAGGATTCTGAGGGGTTAATCCTTCTTACAAATGATGGAGATTTAACCTTCCGCGCTACCCACCCTTCATATGGCCTTGAAAAGACTTACATCATCGAATTTGATGGCAAGCTCCCTCAAGGCGTTGAGAAGGTACTTCGAAATGGAGTAGAGCTCGAAGATGGAATGGCGAGAGTCCTTGATTACAAGCAGTTATCTCCCACCTGGTTAGAGGTCACAATCCACGAGGGGAGATACCACATCATTCGCCGCCTCATGGAGGCGATCGGCGTCGAGGTAATCCGCCTTATCCGCACCAAGTTTGGTCCAATCTCTCTGGGAGAAACCCTCGAGGGTAGATGGCGAGATCTTAATGACGGCGAATTGCTTAACCTTCAAAAGGCTTTAGATTTAAAGTAATAAATCGATAGGGTGTATCTTTCACGTTTAATCGATAAAACCATATTAGCGAGAGCCTGGGAACAAATATAGTTTTATCGATTATTTGACGCTGAGATTGACAAGCAAAATATCTTTAAGTCGATATATTCAATTCCGGAGGACCTATCAATCTGGGTTGGCGCGATCCAAAGAGTTCGGCGATTTCTAAAAGAACATACATGGTTTTATAGATAAATAAATTTAAAAATATAAGCAAGAGGAGTGATAGAGGGTATGATTTCAGCCATGTCGGTACGCGCAATACGTGGAGCAGTCCAGGTGGAGGAGAACTCTGCCTCGGCAATCGCAACGGGGACAAAGGAGCTTCTCTCGGAGATTCTCCGCGCCAATACCCTTGAGGTCAGCCAGATAATCTCAGTCCTCCTTACCGCCACCCCTGATCTCAACGCAGCTTTTCCAGCGGCGGCAGCACGAGAAGTTGGTTTTGAATCCACTCCGCTCCTCTGCGCGGTTGAGATTGATGTACCTGGGGCGTTACCAAGGGTGGTTCGAGCGATGGTCACTGTAGAGACAGAGCAATCTCTTCCTGAAATTACCCATATCTACCTTGGTGGAGCGAAGGCGCTCCGACGAGATATCGCTCAATAGCGGTAAAAATATGAAGCTTACCCACGCTCGAATCGTCGGCTCAGGCCTGATCGGGACATCTATCGGTCTCGCACTCACCGCAAAAGGTATTGCCGTCACTATGGTCGATATTAATGAAGAGTCGGCCTCACTTGCCCAAGATTTGATGGGCGAGCTTCCATTAAATAGTCAATCTGACGTGACGATCATTGCCTCCCCGATCTCCACGATCTCGGATGTCATTAAAGGTGAGATCGAACAAGGTCTCAACTTTGGCTTTATAGATATATCTTCTGTAAAGAGTAAGCCTGTACTTGATGTTCAATTATCTGGTTTTGATATGAGTAAATTTCTACCTACCCATCCCATGGCAGGTCGTGAGGTTGGGGGAGCTGAATCCGCCCGAGCAGACCTCTTTCAGGGTCGGCCTTGGGCTATCGACCCAGCCGGGGTATCTGAAGATCTACTCGCTCTTGGGCGTGAACTGATAGAAGCTTGTGGTGGCCATCTCCTAGAGATTTCAAGTGAGGAGCATGATCGGGCAGTAGCCCTCGTCTCTCATCTTCCTCAGATAATGAGTTCGGCTCTGGCAGCACAACTAGAAGGTGCGCCGGCGGGGTGGCTCGATCTCGCTGGAAGTGGGCTGCGCGATACGACTCGAATCGCAGGATCAAACCCCACGCTCTGGCGCGAAATAATTGCCGCAAATCAGAGGGCGCTTGAACCTTTACTCGATCGCGTAATTGAAAATCTGCAGGAGCTTCGTCAGGGTCTAGCAGATGAAATCAAGGTCGAAGATTTCATAAAGAGTGGCAATCGCGGAAGGTCGATGATTCCTGGCAAACATGGGGGAGTCGCACGCAATTACACATTTCTTCCCGTTGTTATTGAAGATAAACCGGGACAGCTTGCAGCGCTCTTTGATGAGTGTGCATCTGCACAGGTCAACGTTGAAGATTTATCAATCGAGCATTCACCTGAGCAGTACACAGGTTTGATTACATTGGCGCTATCTCAATCTGATGCAGAGAAGTTATACCAACATCTTCTGCAGCGAGGATGGAAAGCTCATACACCGCGTTAATGGTGATTCTCGTGCGACATGTGCGCGATAATAAGAAATGAAATGGTATCTACTTCACTAATGGAAGGTTTGGGTCGTTAACATGATCGTTGTTGCACTTGATGGCCCAAGCGGCGCCGGTAAGTCGAGCACTTCAAAAGGGATTGCAATACGTGCAGGATGGAATTATTTAGATACTGGCGCGCTCTATCGCGCGGTTGCGCTTGTTGCTCTCGAAATCAAGAGTGATGAGTCAAAGGATATTCTCGCCGCACTCAAGGTAAATCGCATCACCTTTATCGCAGATCCAAAGAAGCCACAGATA
>JBDLWK010000036.1:0-7497 GCA_039804335.1 Actinomycetota bacterium | reverse complement strand
TGGCGCCGCCGATAAGGCCAGCGAAGTCGAGACCTGCCATAGTGATCAGTGGTGCCAATACTGCGCGAAGTGTGTGCTTGAAGAAGACCTTCTGCTCGCCAACGCCCTTAGCGCGCGCGGTACGGATGTAATCCTCACCGAGAGTTTCAAGGAGTGCTGCACGAGTAAAGCGGGTGTAGAGCGCCGCGTACGCGATTGCCAAGGTGATCCAAGGCAAGATGAAGTATTGGAAATATTTATATGGGTTATCGATCAGCGATGTATACCCGGTGAGTGATAGCGGAACGATCTTCCACTTAATTGTGATCCAAATCAGAAGTGCGAGACCGGTGACGAATGTTGGAAGCGAGGTAGCCAAGAGAACGAAGACAGAACTTCCGGTATCTGGCCAACGATTCTTAAATTTAGCGGCGATGATTCCAAGACCGATACCGACTGTGAGCCACAGGATGAGAGCGCCAACAGCCAAGTTGATTGTGATTGGAAGTGCTTCTGTAATCAAATCTGTTACGCAAGCGTTCTCGTTAAATGAATATCCAAAAGATGGAGCGGGGCAGGTAAATGCTGCACTGCCAGTTCCGTAGGTGCGTCCTAGGAAGATTCCTGAAAGGAACATCCAGTACTGCTGATAGAGCGGCATATCGAGACCGAGGCGTGCTCGGTTAGCTTCAATGATCTGCGGAGTACAACGCTGGCCGCAAGTAAGCGCTGCTGGATCAAAGGGAAGAATTGAGAAAATCATAAAGACGACAGCTGAGACCACCAGGATCGTGGCGGCCGCGAAAATCATTCGACGACCTATGTACTTCAACATCTCTCAAACGTCCTCTCGTTGTTACAACACAATCTCATGCTTGCCTCTAACAGGCAAATACTTCCAGTGGGCGATCTCTCGCCCACTGGAAGTATTTATATACCTAACTGGGTAGAACGTGGATTAGTCGTTAATCCAGATCTTGCCGTAAGCAGGGTTTCCTTGTGGGACCCAGAAGAATACGTTTGCGAGCTGTGAGCCCCAAACTTCCTGTGCCTTACCAAAGAGTGTTGGTAGAACCCAGAAGTTCTTCATTGCTTCCGCATTGAGTTCCTTCCACATTTGTGACTGCTTCTTGCGATCTGTGGTCTTCATAGCAAGGTTTACCTTCGCTTCGAAAGCCTTGTACGCAGGATCGCCTGTGTTCTGTGAGATGTTAAATCCACCGAATGAAGCGAAGAGCTCAGGGATAACTGTTGAAGCGTTAGCCCAGTCTGCACCCCAGCCAGCAGTTGAAATGTCATTCTGCTTCTCTGGATTCATAACTGTTGAGTAGTACTGACCTGATGGGATGTAGTTGAACTTGATGTTGATTCCAGCTGCCTTGAGAGCATCTGTGATCAAAACCGCAGCCTTCTGGTTTGTCGCTGACTGCGCGATATCCCATGTGATTCCCTTATCTGCATCAGTTGCACGTGCATATGCATCTGGGCATGAAGTCTTTGCCTTAGCAAGAAGTGACTTCGAGTAATCAGCGTTTCCGGTGATCTTCCAGTTTGCATCGTGGATGTTTCCTGTTGTCTTCTTGTAGTCAAGACCAAGAACTGGCTTTACAGGGTTGTCACCTGGGTCGCCGTAGAAGACTGATCCACCTGATAGGTCGATAAGTGCCTGTGTATCGATTGCGAAGAAGACAGCCTTACGGACATCCAAGCAATCCATGTGGCCCTTTGATACGTTCATTGCTGCGTAGCGGACGTATGGGTCATACACGTTGAAGCGCTGTGTCTTCTTCTTTGCATCTGCAAAGAATGCACGTGTATTTGCTGGCTGAAGAGCATCGAGTGATGCTGTGTTAGGAATCTGATCTTCGAGCATGATTGAGTCGCGAACATCTTCAGCTAGACCGAAGCGAACAACGATGTTATCTGGGTATGGTGTACGAACAGCGTCAGAAGACTTCTTCCACTTTGTGTTACGTACGAGCTCCATCTGATCACCGATCTTGTATGAAGCGATCTTGTATGGACCGTTAGCGAATGGACGAAGGTCGTACTTGTCGCCTGTGTCCTTTGACTTCTTTACTGGTGCACCTGCTGGGTAAGTAAGTGCATAGTTGAAGTCAGCGAATGAACGGTTGAGGTTAAATGTAATTGTGTTGCCCTTACATGTAACAGCCTTGTCGAAGAGTGCCTGTCCGGTCTTCTTGTATGGACCCTTGTATGCAGATGAACCATCTGCAGCCTTAGGGATATCAAGAGCCTGTACGAGGTACTGAGGACCGTCTGTGATTACGTCAGCTGCGAATGGACGTGAAACACCGTAACGGACATCTTCACAGGTAACAGCTGAGCCGTCTTCCCATGTGATGCCTGAACGAAGTGTGAACTTCCATGTCTTTGCTGCGTTTGATGGAACACCAGTGTTTGTTGCAAGGTCTGCAACGAGTGATGATCCTGCTGAACCTGGAACTGGCTTGTATGAAACCAAGTTACGGTAGAGGTATGAGTTAAGGAACGCGATATCGCGGCCTGTGTAAACACGTGCTGGATCGATGTGATCGAACTGATCAGCGTGTGTGATGAAGTACAGCGTTCCGCCAGTAACTGGCTTCTCTGCTGCGTTTGCAGTCGCACCTGTCGCAACTGTTCCAACTGCAAGAAGTGCAGCTGTAGCTGTTGCGATGAGACGACGTGATGTCAAACGTGACATTAGTCCTCCTATTAGAGTTTTATCAAAACGCACTTACGTTTCGACTTACTGCGCTTCACCTAAAGAGAAACTCGCGAGACCTCTCTTGCAGTGAAGTTCCCGTATTGCTACGGAAATCTATTTACTTATTGCTATCTATCCGCCTTTGGATCGAGCGCATCGCGAACCGCATCACCGAGAAGGTTGAGTGAGAGCACGATCAAAATCAGAATAAAGCTCGGGATGAGAAGGAATGCAGGATCTTCGCGCCAGTAAGTAACGCCATCTGCAAGGATCAAACCGAAGGTTGCTTCTGGTGCTTGAACTCCGACTCCGAGGAAGGAGAAGGTTGCTTCAGCTGCGATATAGCCAGGAAGAGCAAGTGAGATAAAGACAATTGCAGTAGGCCATAGGTTAGGCAAGATCTCTTTGACGATAATGCGCCAATTTGAAGCACCCATTGCCTGTGCTGCCATTACGAAGTCGCGCTCACGCATAGACATCGCCTGTGAGCGAATAAGTCGGTAGAAACCGGTCCAGCCGAAGAAGACTAAGAAGAGGACGAGAACTACGAGACGGGCGGCATTGTCATGAGCGATACCAATTGCTTCAATGCGCTGCACCATTGGAAGTGAGAGCGCAATGATCATAAAAGTTCCTGGGAATGCCATCAAGAAATCTGCAAAACGGCCAACGCTAGAATCGACGCGACCCTTGAAGTAACCCGTTGCGATTCCGACCAACATGCCGATTGCAATTGTGCCGACCGATGCAATGATGGCCACGATGAAGGATGTACGTGCGCCGTAGAGAGCGAGCGCAAATACATCGCGACCGGTTCCCGGTTCGATTCCGAGTGGGTGCGCCCAGGAGATTCCGCCCCATGGTCCAAGTGGCATTGCAAAGTCAGAGAGAGTGCCTTCATAGATATCGCGTGGATTAACACCAACTAAACGGGTGATGATCGGTGCAAAGAATCCGACGAAGACAAAGAAGATTGATGCGTAACCCGCGAAGACGCCGACCTTGTTGCGCTTGAAACGTCCCCACGCGATCTGCTTCGGTGTGCGTTGAGCTACCTCAACCACATCGTTATCGATCACTGTTGCATCAGCCACGTGTAAATCCCCTTATCGCAAATGATTCGCTTCGGATATGACCATCCACAGGAAATACCGCATAGCGAGATAACCCGTGAGTAGACCCGCAAGGGTAGTAAAGGAAGGGCTAAAAAGAAACCCCAAAAGTCCGAATTAACCCCTTTTTAGAGGGCCTCACGATGAGAGGGCGAGCCTCTTATCCATTCTCATGCGATGAGAGGGCAAGCCTCTTCATCCATTCTCATGCGATGAGAGGGCAAGCCTCTTCATCCGGAGAAAGAGGGGAATCGCCAGGAATGAGCCTATGAACATTGAGGCTACCCAGAGCTCGGCGAGATCTGCCCCCAACATCAGGCCGGTGATCGCTGGACCTGCGACCCCTGAAATCGACCATTGAAGGCTCATAAAGGCATTGGCGCGACCGCGAATATGTTCTGGCGCCAGCTCGTTGGCAAGGGTTGGAATCACAGGAGCCTGAACCATCTCACCGACTGCGAAGATCAATTGGCTGATGCAGAGGGCGATACCTGATGCGATCAGAGGCAAGAGCGGTGAGATGCCGACGAAGATCCATGATGCAGACCAGATGACCCCAATTGCAACGAGTGCGTTGTACTTTGAATAACGTTCGAGTATTCGCATCACCAAAGGCTGCAAGGTAAAGATTGCAAGAGTATTAACTCCGAAGATGAGACCAAGCCACTTAGGTGAGAGTCCCAAGAATTGGGTAGCAAAGATGGGAACTCCGGCCTGGATAACGCCGTAACCGAAAGTGAAGAGAATGATTCCGCCGGTACCTAAGAGCATCAGCGGCTTAATCGCAAGGAGATCACGATACGTGCCCTGCTTTGGTTCGTGGGCTTGAGGAATATATCGATCGAGACCTTCGCCATGAAGAGTCAAGATAATGCCAAGATAAATAAAGAATGTCGCGGCATCAATCCAATACATAATTTGGAATGAGCGCAGTGATCCCTCCGTGATGATCAATGATGAGATTAACCCGCCCAGTCCCAATCCAAGGTTGAGCAACATAAAGTTCAACCCGAAAATCTTTGATCTGTGCTCTTCAGGTGTAACGCGAGTGAGGACAACGCTCTGTGATGGCCATACCGCTTGTCCAGCAATATTAATTGCAGTCAAAGCGAGAATGGCGTGGAGATGAGTGGTCACATATGCAAGCGAGAAGGCCGCAGCAGAATTAAGAAGTAATCCGCCAATCATGACTCGCTTGGGGCCGATGCGATCGACGAGTGCGCCCATCGGTGTGCTGGCAACAATAGAGACCATTGCGCCCCACGAGAGAAGCAATCCACCAAAGGTATTTGTAAAGCCGCGCATATCGTGGAGATAGACCAGAAGGAGAGAAAGCGTCATTCCCCCACCGACAGCATTAAGGGCAATACCTACAACCATCTTCCGAGACTTCGGATTGAGAATTGAGGCGAATTCTTTAAAGAACATTTACTTAAGTAGCTCTTTCGCCTGCCCAATTATCTCGTTCTTGTAATCGGCGATGAGCGAGATATGTCCATGGCCAGGAACGAAGTTAAGTTTGCCCGTTGGGATATGTTTTTCTAACCAGTACGAGTGTGCGTGAGGAACCATAAAATCATCATCGCCTTGCCAGATATGGACCGGGACAGTTATATCTGCGAGCGCAAAACCCCATGGCTGAACAAATGCGATGTCATCATCAATCCAACCATCAAAGCTGACTGCTAATCCCTTACGTGTTGCCGTTGCATACTCATCTGCAATGGCTCCGTCGAGCGCCTTCTTATCGACATCGCCAATTAGCCCGCCGAGCGCTTCGCGAATTTCGTTATCTGTGACATCTTTAAATGCAATCGCATTCTTATCCATCCAGGCAGAGATCTCTGCCTCACCCTTAAGGGCTTCACCGAACTCTTCTTCATTCTCAGGACCCATGCCTGCAAGAAAATCGAGATCTGCTGCGCCGTACTCGCCGACACCAGCGAGAGTGATTGCACCTTTACTGCCGTTCATCATCGTTGTCGCCAACGCATGTGGTCCTCCACCGGACCAACCGATGGAGATGAAGTCGCGGATGCCAAAGCTGTCGAGAAGTTCGCGGATATCGCCATTATTTGAGAAGACGGTACGACCTTCATTACGGTCACTTATTCCATATCCGGCGCGGCTATAAGAAAGGGCGCGGATGCCATGTGAGGCGGCAAGTTCTAGCCATACGCTCCAGAGTGAGGCGTGGGCTGGTGTTCCATGGTGAAAGACGATGGCACTTGTTGAAGAGATACCGTTATCAAAGTACTCAAGAAATCGTCCATCGGTCAGCTTCAATGTAGGCATTCGGGAAGTGTAAACCTCAATGGGGAACTCTGTCAGAATACGGTCTATGACTTCCGGCTTTAAGTACGAGATCAAGCACGCATCTGAAAAGGGGCTTGCTCGCGTCGGAACTATTACGACTCCCCATGGCGAGATTCAGACCCCAGCATTTATTCCCGTCGGCACCAAGGCGACCGTGAAATCAGTCTTGCCTGGCGCGATGGAAGATCTCGGTGCGCAGGCTCTACTTTCGAATGCCTATCACTTGTACCTACAGCCGGGACCAGATGTCCTCGATGAAGCTGGCGGGCTCGGCTCATTTATGAATTGGGATGGACCAACATTTACAGATAGTGGTGGCTTTCAAGTTCTCTCACTCGGTGTGGGCTTTAAGAAGGTCCTCGCGATGGATGCACAGACTTTCCGATCTGATCAAGTTATCGCAGGCAATAAAGAGCGCTTGGCCCATGTCGACGATGAGGGCGTAACTTTTAAATCTCACCTCGATGGATCGATGCATCGTTTTAGCGCAGAGATTTCAATGCAGATTCAACACAAGATTGGTGCGGACATTATGTTCGCCTTCGATGAGTGCACCACTTTGCATAACACCCGCCCCTACCAAGAGCTGGCGATGGAGCGCACCCATAACTGGGCGATCCGTTGCCTCGATGAACATAAACGTCTGACTGAAGAACGTAGCGATAAGCCCTACCAAGCTCTCTTTGGTGTCATTCAAGGTGCTCAATATGAAGATCTTCGCAAGGAAGCGGCGGCTGATCTCGGAACCATGTCATCTTCTGGAATTGAGTTTGATGGTTTTGGTATTGGTGGTGCTCTTGATAAAGATTCACTGGGAACAATTGTCAGTTGGGTGAACTCAACGCTCCCCCAAGAGAAACCAAAGCATCTCCTTGGAATCGGTGCTCCTGAAGATCTCTTTGTGGGTGTTGAGAATGGTGTCGATACCTTTGATTGCGTTCTTGCCTCACGTATTGCTCGCACCAGCGCCGTCTACACAATGACGGGGCGATTTAATGTATCTAACGCAGGTTACATCCGAGACTTTACGCCGATTGATCCAGAGTGCGATTGCTACACCTGCAAGAACTACACCCGTGCATATCTATGCCACTTATTCCGCGGTAAAGAGATGGTGGCGGCAACACTTGCCACTATTCATAATGAACGATTTATCGTTCGCCTAGTTGATCAGATGCGCCAGCACTTACTTGATGGCACATTCTATGAATTTAAGGACGACTTCCTTGGCCGCTATAAACATCGCAGCGGCCAAGCATCTAATTAGTGGTGTGAATCCTTAAGCGCTTCCGCCTGAGTTCCGACCTTTGTCCAACCGCCCGGAATCAAATCATCTGCTTCGCCTGGACCCCATGTTCCACCCTCATAAGAGATCACAGG
>JBDLWK010000035.1:0-8900 GCA_039804335.1 Actinomycetota bacterium | reverse complement strand
AGCCCTGAAGCGGTAAGGCGTGTTGGGCCTACTCGATCATCATCGGTGCCACGGATTCCATCGGAGTAATCATTTGCATAATTAACGCCGACTTGGAGAGCCAATGAAACGAAGAGGGCCAAGAGCGCTTGGGCTGGCGCGGCATCTGCTCCAGCGAGAGCGGTTGCAACTGCAACGGGTGCAATCGCGGCCGGGAGGGTGCGTAGCCGCGCCCCGATGATCCATTTATTCATGAGCTAACCTCGCAAGCGCTTTCTTATCTATCTTTCCAATTCCGATTAGCGGAAGCTCGGAAAGATAGTGAAATCCTTTAGCTTTCGCGGCAGAGCCTAATTCACCTTCTAAGAGTTGCTGGATTTCGCTTTCGATTGATGAATCAGCGCCAACAAGAGCGAGGTGAATTGCTTGCCCCCACTCTGGATTGGCAATTGCAAATGCAGCAGATTGAATGTCGGGGAAGTGCTGGGCCAGCGCTCGGTCAATTGCGCTGAGCGAAACGTTTTCACCGCCGGAGATCACAACGTCATCGATTCTTCCATCGATGATTACTTTGCCATCTTCTAAATGTCCGATATCAGAGGTGTAGTACCAACCATCTTCACTTGCTACCGCCTGTGCAAGTACCTTGCCCTTGATTGCGATTCTGTTATCTACACCAATAGAAACCTCGATACCTTCAAGAGGATTGCCGTTATAAATACATCCTCCAGAAGTTTCGGTCGATCCATATGTTTCAATAATTCTTATTCCGGCAGACTCTGCTTGATCGCGAAGCTCCTTCGTCAGCGCTGCGCCTCCAACAAGAACTGCCTTCGCCGCCTTGAGGTGGTTGAGTAAATTCTCATCGCCATTGAGTGCGCGGAAGAGTTGTGTCGGAACAACAGCTGTGAAATCAACTTTAGGGAAGTTGCCTTCATATCCAAGGAGATTGGTCGGCAAGGTTCCAAGTTCCAGCGAACGAATCAAAACATTTATTCCCGCAATGTGATTTAAAGGCAACAAGAGCGACCAGGTATTGCCAGGTTCTGCCCCTAGATACTTGTTAGATGATTTCGCTGAAGCGAGAAGTGCAGTGGCAGAGAGTTCAATCTCCTTAGCGACCCCAGAGGAACCGGTGGTGGAGACCACGAGCGCGGTGCGGGGGGAGACTGATTCTGCGGCGATGGGCGTGAGGCTGAGGGCGGGGCCATCAGAGACGAGCGCCTTTGCGAGACGCGCCAGACCTTTGCTCCATTGCCCGCGTAGGCTATCGCCCGTACTCAACAATGGAGGAATCGTGAGCAAGCCGATTAAGCGTGATTTTGGTGACCGAACCATCCCTGCGTGGAAGACCGCGCGTGGAGGAGAGAACTTCACCGACATTAAGTATGAGAGCGCCGATGGAATGGCGAAGATTACGATCAACCGCCCAGAGGTTCGAAACGCATTTCGACCAGAGACCATCATTGAGCTAAAGGCAGCTTTCGATCTTGCTCGCGATAATTCAGAGGTCGGCGTCATCATCTTTACCGGCGAAGGAAGCGAAGCATTCTGCTCTGGTGGAGATATCAGCGTTCGTGGCGATGATGGATATATCGGTGAAGATGCACTTGGACAACAAGGAATGGGACGTCTCAACGTTCTCGATCTCCAAGTTCAGATTCGTCGTACACCAAAGCCAGTCGTTGCAATGATCGCTGGTTGGGCAATCGGTGGCGGTCACGTCCTTCACGTTGTCTGCGATTTATCGATTGCTGCAGATAATGCAAAGTTTGGACAGACAGGCCCAATGGTCGGTTCATTCGATGGTGGATATGGTTCCGGATTACTTGCTCGCAACGTCGGCCAGAAGAAAGCGCGCGAGATTTGGTTTATGACTCGTCAATACGATGCGCAAGAAGCGCTAGATATGGGACTTGTAAACACAGTTGTTCCACTGGCAGAGCTTGAGGCAGAGACTGTTTCATGGTGCCGCGAGATGTTGATGAATAGCCCGATGGCGCTACGACTTCTTAAGGCTTCGATGAATGCTGCCGATGATGGCCTTGCAGGAATCCAGCAACTTGCTGGCGATGCAACTCTGCTCTTCTACTTAAGCGAAGAAGGTCAAGAAGGTCGTGATGCATATAAAGAGAAGCGCAAGCCTGACTTTGGAAAGTTCCCAAAGCGTCCTTAAAAGTGGATAGATAAAGATGTTTGACCAACTTCTCTCAACGATGCGCGTCGTTGCACTGCCTATGAAGACAGATTTCCGTGGCGTGACGTTGAGAGAAGTCGCGCTCTTCCAAGGAGAATGTGGATGGGGCGAGTTCTCGCCATTTCTTGAATATGACGACCTAGAAGCATCTCGCTGGCTGGCATCAGCTATTGAAGCTGCAACCAAGCCCCGCCCCTCTCAGCTGCGCAGCTCAATCCCAGTAAATGGCACTATTCCCGCAACGAACGATAAGAAAGTCGTTGAAGAGCTGGTTGCAAGCTATCCGGGAGTCAAAACCTTTAAGGTGAAAGTTGGCGAGAATCTCAGCGAAGATATCGTCCGATTGGCTCGCATTAGATCACTCGGACGCAAAATCAATATTCGCATTGATGTCAATGGTTCATGGGGTGTCGATCAGGCACTGACAAATCTCTATGCAATGTATGAGGAAGTTGGTCCTTTCGAGTACGTTGAACAACCGTGTGCAACTATCGAAGAGATGCGCGAACTTAAAGCGAAGATTCGCATCCCACTCAAGATCGCCGCTGATGAGATAGTGAGAAAAGCTGCAGATCCATTTGCAGTGGATCTCGAAGGCGCTGCAGATATCTTGATGCTCAAAGTACAACCACTCGGTGGAATCACCCGATCCCTTGCAATTGCGGAGCACCACAAGCTTCCAGTAGTTGTCTCTAGCGCTCTTGAAAGTGTGGTTGGAGTTCATTATGGATTGCAACTTGCAGCATCAGTTGCAGATCTCAGTTTTGATTGCGGCTTGGCAACTGGTTCATTGATGTCGAGCGATCTTGGAAAGTCGCCAATTATCGATGGAGCAATTGCGCTCGGTGACTTAGATATCAAGCTCGATGGCCTTGATGTGGCGCCGGATCGCTATGAATGGTGGAAGAATCGAGCTATGCGCTGCGCGAAGGTATTAGGTATCTAATGAATCAATCTACGACCCTTGCCCGCACCATCGTTCGCCAGATAGTTGAAGCAGGTGTTACCGATGTTGTCATCTCGCCAGGATCACGTAACGCTCCATTAACGATGGCTTTTTATGCTGCATCAGAGCACAAGCTGATTACTTTGCATACCCGCATCGATGAGCGTACTGCCGCATTCTTTGCTTTAGGTATGGCAAAGGCAACGGGACGTCCCGTGCCGATTATCTGCACATCAGGAACAGCGGTCGCCAATTACCACCCTGCGGTATTAGAAGCCTCGCATTCAAATGTGCCACTCTTGGTGATTACAGCCGATCGTCCGGCAGAACTTCGTCGTACTGGCGCCAATCAAACGACCGAGCAGGCTCGCATCTTCGGTAAGGCGGTGCGCTACTTCGCCGATGTCTCTGGCCCTGCCTATCCAATGGAGCTTCCATTTAACTCTCTTCAATCTGGGCCAGTGCATATCAATGTGCAATTCCCGGAACCACTGAGCGCAGATGACGATAGCGATTGGTTGGCAGGAATATCGATCAAGCCACCGAGAGAGTTCACTCGTAAATTAGCAGGAACCTTCTATACAAAATCAACCCGTGGAATTCTGGTCATCGGCCATGACCGTGGAGGATTAGCTGTTAATGAAGTTGCCGCGTTCGCAGAAGAACTTGCGTGGCCAATTATCTCGGAAGACCCACTCTCATTTCCAAATGCACTTTCCCATGCCAGCATCTTCCTTACATCGCAAGTAATTACAGATGAGTTAGCGCCAGATACCGTTGTTGTTATTGGCCGTACTACTTTGTCACGTTCGATTAATCGCCTGATTGCGACAGCGCGAAAGTCAATTGTGATTGACCCAAGAATCATGACAGTTGACACTGATCGCGTTGCAGATCAGAAGTTTGCTGCAATCCCTAAGGTTGAGGTTCCTCTCGCCGATAACGAGTATGCGCAGCGCTGGCAGAAATATTCCGAACGCACCGCAAAGAAGATCGGTGAGATGTCGCGATGGTCTGAGGCGCAAGTAGCGCGTGAGATTGGTCGAGCTCTTCCATCCGGTCAGACGCTCTTTATCTCTTCATCTCGCCCGATTAGAGATATTGAAGGCTTCGCATCTGCCAGAGGCGGCGTTGAAACCTTTGCCAATCGCGGTTTAGCCGGTATCGATGGAAATATCTCGACCGCTCTTGGAATCGCATCCGCTCGAAAAGAAACAGTCGCAGTGCTTGGTGATTTAAGTTTCCTGCATGACATCACCGGTTTGATTCACGACGAAGCTATCAACTTAAAGATTGTCGTGGTCAATAACAATGGCGGAGGAATCTTCTCTACTCTCCCTCATCGCGGAGTCAGTGGGTTTGAAGCAATTTTCGGCACCCCACATAACTTGGATTTAGCAAAGATTGCAGCAGCTTTTGGTCTGGCAACTTCTGTTGTTAATAATGCAGCAGATCTAGTGGCAGAGCTTTCAAAGCCGGTAAATGGACTATCTCTCGTAGTCGTCAATGTTCCAGACCGCGAGAGCAATGCCGATCACTTAAAGGCTATTTACGAATCTGTTAGTTCGATTTAAAGCGCAGATTTCATCGCACTGAACTTGGCATTACTTTCAGCAAGCTCAACCACTGGATCTGACCCAGCAACGATTCCGCATCCGGCAAAGATTCTAATTTCGTTTCCATTGACTTGACCTGAGCGGAGAGCGATTCCGAGCTCTCCATCACCGCGCGCATCAATCCAGCCGACCGGACCTGCATAACGACCACGGTTCATTCCCTCAATCTCATCAATGACATCGAAGGCGAAGTTGCGAGGAGTACCGCAGACAGCAGCCGATGGGTGAAGTGATTTAAGGAGCGCAAATGCATCGACATGGTTCTTGGATTCGAGGAGCGCTCCGGTGACATCGGTTGCCAGGTGCATCACATTTGCTAGGTGAAGGACAAAGGGCGCATCGGGCACATTTGTTGAAGAGCAAAATGGTTCGAGAGCTTCAGCAACAGAGCGAACTGCATACTCGTGTTCTTCTAAATCCTTTGATGAACGAGCAAGTGATCCCGCCAGAGCAAGATCACGAGCGTCATCGCCCGTTTTTGGGATTGTTCCGGCAAGAACACGCGATGTCACCATTCCGCGCGATAGGCGCAGAAGTAGTTCCGGTGTTGCACCGATTAAGCCATCTACTGAGAAGACCCAGGTCGCTGGATAATTTTCAGATAACTTATTTAGAATTGGGCGAACGTCAATCAATGAGTCAGTTGTCGCAATCAAGTCGCGCGCAAGAACTACCTTTTCAATTTCAGAGTTATCAATCTTTGCAATCGCTTGCGCTACTCGGCTCTCCCATTGTTGTTCCGTGAGAGTGCCCTGCTGCCAATCGAAATTCTGTTGCAGATAATCAGGAGCAGAGTCAGGGAGCAATGGCTGCGGGCCATCACCAATCCAGGTAATCCATGAGTTTTCACCCTTTTTTCCAACGATTACGCGGGGGATAACGGCAATTGATTCTTCATTGCGATCAAAGCTAAATGAGGTAAAGAGGACTGGGCCGGTGCCTGAACCATGGACGGCGTTAGAGACGGTAAAGCTCTCTAATTGTTGGTGCCACCAGCTGCGCACTTGATCAAAGCGATCTTTTCCGGAGACTTTAATGGAGGCATATTCACCCCAACCAACGAGGCCATCTGCGCCGCGGACCCAAGAATATTGAGCGTCAGCTGGAAGTAATTGCAGAAGTGGAAGGTGCGAACCAATGCGATTGGTTGTTACTGGGACAAGTGAGGGCATCGGTGAGATGTTACTTGTTGATTGCTGTTGCGATCTTGCGCCAGATCAGCGGAAGAGAAGTTCCAACAATTGCGATCTTTAAAATTTCACCGAGAATAAATGGTGTAAATCCAGCAGAGAGTGTTGCCGACCATGAAAGGTCGAGCGAGTTCTTCAACCAGAGCAGACCAAAACCAAAGATTGTGATCTCGCCAAGAATGAGCGCAGGAAATGATGTTGCAAATTTCTGATCAGCTTTGCGATCTGCGAGGTATCCGAGGAGAAGTGATGCAGCGAGCATTCCAAAGAGATAGCCACCAGTTGCGCCCATTAAGCGATCGAGACCGTGGTTGGCAGATGTTGCAGATGGAGCAAAGATTGGTGCGCCAGCGATTCCGGCGAGGATGTAGGTAGCAAAGGTTGTTACTGCAAGGCGAGCGCCATATGTTGTTCCCACCAAGAGCGTGGCGAGAGTCTGACCTGTCACCGGAACCGGTGAACCCGGAACTGGCACAGAGACCTGAGCCATGGCAGAGATAAAGGCAACGCCACCGACGATAAAGAGAGCATGGGTAAGAGCGGTGCTACGTGGTACGACCGCTGTGCGGAGAGTTGCAGTTGATGACATCTCTTGCTCCTTTTTAAGTTGTGGCCAAGCCTACCTTTGCGCCAGACTACCCACATGTCACGAGGTGAGAAATCAAAGGCGCAGAACCAGGGAAGCAGAGCCGATCTGAGCAAGAACCCAGGTGAAGTTGCCGCCATGTTCGATGGCGTGGCAAAGCGCTATGACCTCGTCAACGATTTATTGAGCCTCGGCCAGACCAAGCGTTGGCGCAAGGCAGTGACCAAGTTGATCGACCCACAGCCCGGGATGAAGATTCTCGATATGGCAGCAGGTCCTGGGGCGAGCTCAGAACCGCTCTTTAAGCGTGGCGCCGAGGTCACCTCAGCCGATTTCTCCCATGGAATGCTCGATGCTGGCCGGAAGCAGCGCCCTTACCTCAATTTTCAATGGGCTGACGCGCTAGCGCTGCCTTTTGGGGATAACTCCTTCGATCTCTACACCATCTCCTTTGGCCTTCGAAATACCCATAAGACCGCCGCCGCCCTCAAAGAGGCGCTCCGGGTGGTCCGTCCAGGCGGGCGCCTCGTCATTGTTGAGTTCTCAGCCCCTACCTGGCGTCCGTTTCGTACCATTTATACCAATTATCTGATGAGCGCCCTCCCTTGGATCGCGAAGAAGACCTCTTCCAACCCAGAGGCCTATATCTACCTCGCTGAATCGATCAAGGCCTGGCCTAATCAGGCGGCGCTCGCTTCGATTATCGAAGAGGCCGGCTGGTCCGATGTCAGAGTGAAGAATTTAACCGGCGGGATTGTCGCAGTTCACATGGCGGTAAAACCTTAAGTTTTGACGCAGTTCACATGGCAGAGAAGGCGTTGGGATAACTCCTACTCTCTCTTGCACCTAGAATTACGCCCCGTGAGCGCTAATCCATATCTGCCAATCATCATCCTCTTTGCAATCGGCTTCGGCTTCGCGGCATTCTCGGTCGCAATTGCAGCTGTCACCGGTCCTGCTCGTTATAACCGCGCAAAGCAAGAGGCATATGAGTGCGGAATCGAACCTTCACCGCAAGCGCTCGAAGGTGGACGCTTCCCAGTGAAGTACTTCCTTACAGCGATGCTATTTATTGTCTTCGATATTGAAATTGTCTTCCTCTATCCATGGGCTGTTTCGTTCGATGCGCTCGGACTTTTTGGTCTTGTTGAGATGGGAATCTTTATCGCAACGGTCTTCGTTGCCTATGCATACGTCTGGCGACGTGGCGGATTGGAATGGGACTAACCCATGGGCCTAGAAGAAAAGTTACCGAGCGGAGTACTTCTCTCCACTGTTGAAGGTCTTGCCGGATATATGCGCAAGAGCTCTGTCTGGCCGGCAACATTTGGTTTGGCATGCTGTGCGATCGAGATGATGGCGCTCGGTTCTTCACCGAAGCATGACATCTCTCGTTTTGGAATGGAGCGCTTTAGCGCATCACCTCGTCAAGCAGATCTCATGATCGTTGCAGGTCGCGTCTCTCAGAAGATGGCGCCAGTTCTTCGTCAGATTTATGATCAAATGACAGCACCTAAGTGGGTTATCTCAATGGGCGCTTGTGCATCTTCTGGTGGCATGTTTAATAACTATGCAATTGTGCAAGGCGTTGATCACGTTGTTCCAGTCGACATCTATCTTCCGGGTTGTCCTCCACGTCCAGAGCAGTTGATGGATGCAATCATCAAGCTCCACGAAGTTATTGCAGATACAAAGCTCGGACCAAACCGCGAAGCTGTCATAAAAGCAGTAGAAGAGGCTGCTTTGAAGGCAAAGCCAACGATCCAGCTTGGAAACCTCCCACACGAAGGGTCGTTTGCATAATGTCAGAACAAGAAGGCATGTTCGGAGTTTCAGGTACTGGTGATACATCTGGTTACGGTGGATTAGTTCGTACCGTTGCAAATCCAGGTTCAACAGAGCGCCCATTTGGCAGCTATTTTGATCAGCTCGCCGATGATCTCGAGCGCGCATATCCAGATTTTTCAGATGCAATTACCAAGGTAGTTGTCGATCGCGGTGAACTCACACTTCACATCAAGAAGGAGCGCCTTGTTGAAGTTGCGAAGATTCTTCGCGACAAGTTGCTCTTTGAAATGTGCATGGGCGTTTCTGGCGTTCACTACCCAGAGCGCACAGGTTGCGAACTCGTTGCGGTCTATCCATTGCTCTCAATGACAAAGAACCAGCGTGTTCGCCTTGAAGTATGCACGTCAGAAGTTGATCCACATATCCCTTCATTGGTTGAGGTCTATGGCGGAAACAATTGGCACGAGCGCGAAACTTTCGACATGTTCGGAATCATCTTTGATGGACATCCAGGTCTTACTCGCATCTTGATGCCAGATGATTGGGATGGTCACCCACAACGTAAGGATTATCCACTCGGCGGAATTGCAGTCGAATA